>DASZFX010000057.1:0-3914 GCA_035939375.1 Roseiarcus sp. | reverse complement strand
TCCATCTCGGCGAGACCTTCAACAAGATGACGCAGGAGCTGAGCCAACAGCAGAACCGGCTCATCGCGGCCAATGCGCTGAATGAAGAGCGGCGCGCCTTCACCGAGGCGGTGCTCGCCGGCGTTCCGGCCGGCGTCATCGGCGTCGACGGCAACGGCGTCGTCACCGCGCGCAACGCCGCCGCCGATCGCCTGCTTGGGTCGGCGGATGCGCCAAACGGCCTCATCGGCGTCAAGCTCGAGAGCCTGCTTCCGGGCGTCGGACCGATCCTCGAAGAGGCGCGCGAGGGCCGGCTACGTCTGCACCAGGGCCAGGCCAAGCTGCAACGCGACGGACGCGAGCGCATCCTCAATGTTCGCGTAACCAGCAATCCGCAACGCCCCGACCAGGGCGCCGTCGTTACCCTCGACGACATTTCCGATCTGATCACCGCGCAACGCACCGCCGCCTGGGCGGATGTCGCACGCCGCATTGCCCATGAAATCAAGAATCCGTTGACGCCGATCCAACTCTCCGCCGAGCGGCTCAAGCGCCGTTACGGCAAGCAGATCCTCGAAGGGCGCGACATCTTTGACCAATGTACCGATACGATCATCCGGCAGGTCGACGATATCAAACGGATGGTCGATGAATTCTCCTCCTTCGCCCGGATGCCCAAGGCGTTGCCGGCCCGCGACGATCTCGTCGATTGCATTCGGCAGGTGATGTTCCTGATGCGGGTCGGGCGTTCTGAAATCGCCATCGAGGACAACCTGCCGAACGAACCGCTTTATTCGAAATTCGATCGCCGCCTCATTTCCCAGGCGCTCACCAACGTCATCAAGAACGCGAGCGAAGGCATCGACGCAATCGACGCCTCGGCGCGCGGGCCCGGCCGCATTTTCGTCGAATTGCATGTCGAACAGGAGCGCGGCGCGCTCATCTCAGTCAGCGACAACGGCAAGGGTTTTCCCGCCGAGGGGCGTCACCGGCTGATGGAGCCTTATGTGACGACGCGCGCCGAAGGCACCGGCCTGGGCCTGCCGATCGTCATCAAAATCCTGGAGGATCATGGCGGCGCCGTCGAATTGCTCGACGGCCTGAAGCGCCAGGACGGCGGCTATGGCGCGCAGGTGCGCCTGATCCTCCCGATCGTAGACGACGACAACGGCGCCAGCGCATCTGACGCGCCGCAAGACAATCAGCGAGCATTGTTGCACTGATGGCCACAGATATTCTCATTGTCGACGACGAGGACGACATTCGCGAACTCGTCGCAGGAATTCTCACCGACGAGGGCCATGGCGCCCGGCTGGCGCGCAATTCCGACGAGGCGTTGGCGGCCGTTGAGGCGCGCCGCCCGCAACTCATCCTGCTCGACATCTGGCTGCAGGGATCGCGGCTCGACGGACTGCAACTGCTCGAGATCGTCAAGAAGCAACATCCAAGCGTGCCGGTGGTGATGATCTCGGGTCACGGCAATATTGAAACCGCAGTCACCGCGATCAAGCTCGGGGCTTATGACTTCATCGAGAAACCGTTCAAGTCGGATCGGCTGATCCTGATCGCGGAACGGGCGCTGGAGACGTCGCGGCTCAAACGGGAGGTAAGCGACCTTCGCGCGCGCGCCGGCTCGATGGACCGTCTGGTCGGCTCGTCGGCGACGATCAACAATTTGCGCCGCGTGATCGAGCGGGTCGGGCCCGCCAATTCGCGCGTATTGGTTTCAGGTCCGGCGGGCGCCGGCAAGGAACTGACCGCGCGCCTCATTCACGCCCATTCCTCGCGCGCCGCAGGGCCCTTTGTCGTGATCAATGCGCCGACGATGACGCCGGACCGGATGGAGGCGGAACTGTTCGGCGTCGAGGGAAGCGCCGATCGCGCCCGTCTCGTCGGCGCGCTCGAGGAAGCCCATGGCGGCACGCTCTATCTCGATGAAGTCGCCGACATGCCGCCGGAAACGCAATCGAAAATCCTGCGCGTCCTCGTCGATCAGAATTTCCAACGCGTCGGCGGCTCGGCGCGGGTGCATGTCGATGTGCGGATCATCTCCTCGACGAGCCGCGACCTCGCCGAGGCCATCACGGAAGGGCGCTTTCGCGAGGACCTGTTCCACCGCCTCTCGGTGGTGCCGATCCGCGCCCCTTCATTGTCGGAGCGGCGCGAGGACATTCCCGAATTGATTGAATTCTTCATGGACCAGGCCTCGGCCGCCATGGGCGTACCGCGTCGGCGCATCGCCGCAGACGCCATGGCGGTCCTGCAATCGCACGACTGGCCGGGCAACATTCGCCAATTGCGCAACAATGTCGAACGGTTGATGATCCTTGCCGCGGGCGATCCCGATCAAGAGATCACCGCCGCTCTGCTGCCGTCCGAAGTTGGCGCCCTCGTGCCCTCGATCCCAAGCGGCGTCGGCGGCGAAAAATTGATGAGCCTACCTTTGCGCGAAGCGCGCGAAGTCTTCGAGCGAGAATATCTCGTCGCCCAGATCAGCCGCTTCGGCGGCAACATCTCGCGCACCGCCGAATTCATCGGCATGGAGCGCTCGGCGCTTCATCGCAAGCTGAAGTCGCTCGGCGTCGATTGAAAGAAGTCTTCAGAGGAAGCTCCCTAAAATCAGATGAGCCGCATCGTCTATGTCAGTGGAGTCTATCGGCGTCACGCCGAGGCTCTTATCCATGTCGAGGACCGCGGTTACCAATTCGGCGACGGCGTCTACGAGGTCTGCGAAGTCCGCGACGGCCTTCTCATCGATGAGGCTGCGCACCTTGCTCGCCTTGAACGCTCGCTTGGCCATCTTCGCATCGCTGCGCCGACAGGCCTGGCGGCGCTCAAACTCATCATCCGCGAGATCGTCGCGCGTAACCGCGTTCGCGACGGCCTCGTCTACATTCAAGTCACGCGAGGCGTCGCGCCGCGCGATCACGCCTTTCCGCCGCAAGCAAGATCGAGCCTCGTGGTGATGGCGAAGCCCGTCGACCGTCGCAAGGGCGAAGCGAATGCGGCTCAAGGGGTCCGCGTGATCACGCTTGCCGACGAGCGCTGGCGGAGGCCAGACATCAAGAGCCTGCAGCTTCTGCCTAATGTCCTGGCCAAGCAGAGGGCGCGGGAGCAGGGCGCGTACGAAGCCTGGCTCGTCGATGATGAAGGCAAGATCACCGAAGGCTCCTCGACCAACGCCTGGATTGTCACCGCGGCAGGCAGGCTGACGACGCGCCAAGCCGATCGGGCGATCTTGAGCGGCATTACACGCGCGACTCTTCTCGCTTTCGCTGCGGAGGAGGGGCTCAGCATCGAGGAGCGTCCCTTCACCGTCGAAGAAACCTATGCCGCGCGCGAAGCGTTTCTGACGAGCGCCGGCAATAGCGTCATGCCGGTCGTGGCGGTCAACGACCGCTCGATCGGCGACGGGCGACCGGGCGCGGCGACGCTGGCCTTGCGCCAGAAGTTCCATCGCTTCGCCGAGATCTCGCCCACGTAACGCCCGGGGGGAATGGTCCGAAGTTTGCCTTGTCGTCGCCGTAATACTACTTGTTACTGAACAAAGCCCGAGGGGCGGGCGGAGCCGCTGACAAGCTCGATCCTAAAATCAAAGGGCGGCTAGGGGCGCAAAATCCGGCGAGCGAGACGTCGAATTTAGAAGCAAGGTCGCCAAAAAGCGGCCAAAAACAACGGAATCGGCACATGGCCAGCGAAAAAGCACAAAATCTACAAGATACGTTCCTGAACCATGTTCGTAAGACGAAAACCTCGGTGACGATCTTCTTGGTCAATGGAGTCAAGCTCCAAGGTTTCGTGAGCTGGTTCGACAATTTCTGCCTGTTGCTGCGTCGAGACGGGCATTCGCAACTGGTCTATAAACATGCAATCTCGACGATCATGCCGGCCCATCCGATTCAGATGTTCGAATCCGGCGATGAGCCGGCGGGCGC
>DASZFX010000056.1:0-4811 GCA_035939375.1 Roseiarcus sp. | reverse complement strand
GAACGCGGACGCCTGCTGCCGAAAGCAGGGCTCAAGGCGGGCGACGTCGCCTTCGGCCTCGCCTCCTCGGGCGTCCACGCCAACGGCTTTTCGCTGGTGCGACGGATCGTCGAGCGCAGCGCCCTGCCCTGGCCCGCTCCGGCGCCCTTCGCGCCGGGACTGTCGCTTGGCCAAGCGCTCCTGGCGCCGACCCGCATCTATGTGAAGCCGCTGCTCAAGGCGATCGCCGCCAGCGATGCGATCCTTGCGTTGGCGCACATTACCGGCGGCGGCTTTCCGGACAATCTTCCCCGCGTCCTGCCCGACGGACTTGGCGTCGCGCTCGACCTTGACGCGTTTCGGGCGCCCCCGGTCTTTGCCTGGCTCGCCGAGGTCGGCGGGCTGGAGCCGTCCGAAATGCTGCGTACTTTCAATTGCGGGATCGGCATGGTCGCCTTTGTTCGCGCCGAGGCGGCGCGCGAAGCCGAAGGCGCACTCGCCGCCGCCGGTCTTGCGCCGGTTCGAATTGGCGAGATCATCGCCGGCGATGGCGGCGCCCGGGTGCGTTTTGCCGGCAGGCTCGCGCTTTGATGTCCCGCAAGCGCACCGCGATCCTGATTTCGGGACGCGGCTCCAACATGGCCGCGCTGATCGTCGCGGCGAGAGCGCCGGACTTTCCCGCTGAGATCGTCCTGGCTCTCTCCAACAAGCCGGACGCGGCGGGACTGTCCCTCGCCAAGAACGCCGGCGTCGCCGCCGCGGCGGTCGATCCTAAAATCTATGCCGGTCGCGACGAATTTGAGGGTTCGATGCAGACCCTCCTCGACATTCACCGTATCGAACTGATCTGCCTTGCCGGCTTCATGCGGGTTTTGAGCGCGTCTTTCGTTGTGCGTTGGCGCAATAGGATCATCAACATCCATCCCTCGCTGTTGCCGGCTTTTCGCGGCCTCGACACCCACGCCCGCGCCCTCGCGGCCGGCGTCAAAATCCACGGCTGCACCGTCCATTTCGTCGAGCCCGAGCTCGACGCCGGGCCGATCATCGCGCAAAGCGCGACGGCTGTTCTCGACGACGACACGCCCGAGACTCTCGCCGCCCGCGTCCTTGAGAAGGAGCACGAGCTTTACGCGCAAGCCCTGCGCTTGGTCGCGGCAGGGCGCGTGCGGATCGAAGGCGGACGCACGCGCATTATGGCCGCCTGAGTTATCCCCAGACCCTCGCCGCTCGCCGTCATTTCGTCACACCGCGTTGCTAAGCGACAACAGGCGAGGTTGCGCAGCGACGCGCGTCGCCGCCCCCGCTAAAGACGAGCCGCGCCTCACGCGCGCCGTCCAAGAGAATATGCGACGTGCGGGAGGCGCACATGCGACAGGTGATCTGTCTTTCTCTTTGCGTGGGCCTATTGATCGCGAGTTCAAACGCCGCAGCAGCGGCGGACGTATCGACTTGGCGCTGGCAAGTATCGCAATGCCTGCGCGCGCAACAGGAGCGCGACGCGGACGCCGCGAGAGTCTATCGCGAGGCGAGCGCCTTTGAGGCTACGCCAGGCATGCAGCAGCGCAGCGACCCGGCTTCGAGCGCGGACCCGCTCTATTCCGGCGACCTGAAAGCGGCCGCACAAGCGCAAAGCTCCGGCCAATAGCCCCAAGCCGGCGCAAAGCGCCGGCCGGCGGACCCAAGCCAACGACGTCGCGCGCCGGACGAGCGTGGCGGCGGGCTTGAGGCGATCTTCATCGCCGAGGCGCGCCGAACGCGTAAATCCGCCGCTGGCCTTGATCGCCGCGGCGTGAAATATTGCCGCCATGGATGAGATCCTTGCCCACGGCGCGCGGGCGCGGCATCGATGAACGCGCCTGCCCTTCTCACGCGCCGCCCGTCCGTCTGCCCGCACGATTGCCCATCGGCCTGCGCGCTCGATGTCGAGGTGATCGAAGGTTCGCGGATCGGCCGCGTGTACGGCGCGAGCGATCAAACCTATACGGCCGGGGTCATCTGCGCGAAAGTCGCGCGCTACGCCGAGCGCATCCATCACAAGGATAGGCTGATGCGCCCGATGAAGCGCGTCGGGCCAAAGGGCTCGGGCCAGTTCGCGCCGATCTCGTGGGACGACGCGCTCGACATCGTCGCCGAGAATTTCCTGAAATGCGAACGTGAGTTCGGCGCCGAAAGCGTCTGGCCGTACCATTACGCCGGCACAATGGGTCTCGTCATGCGCGACGGCATCCGTCGCCTGACTCACGCCAAGCGTTATTCCGGCTTCTATTCGACGATTTGCATCAACATCGCCTGGCCCGGTTTCACGGCGGGGACCGGCAAGCTGATGGGGCCGGATCCGCGCGAAATGGCCAAGGCCGATTGCGTCGTCATCTGGGGCACCAATGCAGCCGCGACCCAGGTCAATGTAATGACCCATGCGATGCGCGCGCGAAAGGAGCGCGGCGCGAAGATCGTCGTCATCGACATCTACCGCAACGACACGATGAAACAGGCCGATCTCGGCCTCTGTCTTCGCCCGGGCACGGATGGCGCGCTCGCCTGCGCAGTCATGCATGTGCTGTTTCGCGACAATCTCGCCGACCGCGACTATCTCGCCCGCTATACCGACGCGCCTGAGGCGCTCGAAGCCCATCTTAAGACGCGCGATCCGCAATGGGCGAGCGCCATCACCGGCCTCGACGTCGCCGAGATCGAAGCCTTCGCCCATCTCGTCGGGGCGCGAAAACGCACCTATTTTCGCCTCGGCTACGGCTTCTCGCGCCAACGCAACGGTGCGGCCAATATGCATGCGGCGACCTGCATCGCCTCGGTGACCGGCGCCTGGAAAGAAGAAGGCGGCGGCGCCTTCCACAACAATGGCGGCATCTATCATTGGCGCAAGTCCCTGATCGAGGGGCTCGACGTCGTCGACCCGAGCGTCCGCATCCTCGACCAGTCGCGCATCGGCGCCGTGCTTTGCGGCGAGCAAGAAGCCTTGCGCGGCCGCGGGCCGGTCAAAGCCCTGCTCGTCCAGAGCACCAATCCGGCGACCGTCGCGCCCGCGCAGGAGAAAGTGCGCCGCGGCTTTGCTCGCGACGATCTCTTCGTCTGTGTGCATGAGCATTTCATGACCGAGACCGCGCGGCGCGCCGATATCGTGCTGCCAGCGACGATGTTCCTCGAACATGACGACCTCTACCACGGCGGCGGCCACCAATATGTGATGTTCGGCCCCAAGGTCGTCGAACCGGCCGGCGAGTGCCGCTCAAATCACGATCTCGTCTGCGCGTTGGCTAAAAGGCTCGGCGCCGAGCACCGCGGTTTCGCAATGAGCCCGCGCGACATCATCGACTGGACTTTGCAGGCCTCCGGCTGGGGAACGCTGGCGGCGCTCGAGGAAAAGAAATGGCTCGACGCGCAGCCGGCCTTCGAGGATTCCCATTTCCTCAAGGGCTTCGGCTTCAAAGATAAGCGCTTTCGCTTCAAGGCCGATTGGACGACGACGCCCTTCGCCAATATCGGCCTGATGGGCCCTTGGCGCGACATGCCATCACTCCCCGATCATTGGACGAGCATAGAAGAGGCCGACGACGAGCATCCGTTCCGGCTCGCCACCTCGCCGGCGCGAGGCTTCCTCAACACCAGTTTCACCGAGACGCCGTCTTCGCTGCAGCGCGAAACCCGCCCGAGCGTGATGATCCATCCCGAAGACGCCGCCAGGCTTGCGATCAACGAGGGCGATGTGGTGCGCCTCGGCAATGAACGCGGCGAGACGCGGTTGCACGCGCGGCTCTTTGCCGGCCTCAAGCGCGGCGTGCTGATCAGCGAGGGCGTTTGGCCCGCCGACGCCTTTCTCGACGGCAAGGGGATCAATGTGCTCACCGGCGATGATGTCGTCGCCCCGTTTGGCGGGGCGGCTTTCCACGATAATCGAGTCTGGCTGCGGCCGGCCTGAGACTTCAAGTCATGCGGCCTTGCCAGGGGCGCAAGCGAACTCTATAGGGGTCCGACCTCGGCGCGCCGAGGAAGCGCCCATCGTCTAGCGGTCCAGGACGTCGCCCTTTCACGGCGGAGACACGGGTTCGATTCCCGTTGGGCGCGCCAATAATTTCAAAGTTATAGACGAGTTCCGGCTTTCCGAATCGAGCTAGATCGATCCCCAGCCTTGGCGCTCGCCGTCCTCGAAAGGGCCGCGGCGCCCATGACCGCCGCGAGCGATGAGGACAGATTCCAGCGTACTGGCCCGCTCGCGCGGCCCGACCGCGCCGGACCGGGAACCTGTAGCGGCTGTCACGGATCGCGGTTAGCCAAAGACGCCGCTTTCGTCATGAGCTGGGCGGCTCAGCCCCGCAATGCCAAAACGGGAAAAGTAGGATCCTTCCGCTCTCCGTTGGACCGTTGCGACTTGAATCCACGCATTCGCTCTTTCGCGGCGGAGACAACGGGTTCGATTCCCATTTGGCGCGCTCCAGTGATTTCAAAGAGTTAGCTGTAATTGCCGGGGCCGCGCAGAGGTTAAGAGCTAAGGATGAACCAAGGACGGCGGCGCGTCCGTGGTGGACGCCGCGTGAATTGTCGACAGGTCTCGATATGGTGGCATAGTAGACCTACCAAGCCGGCAACGGAGGCGCGTAAGCAGTGATTTGGCACCTTGTCATAGTGCTCATCGTCGCAGCTTCACTTTTCTGGGTGGCAAAAATCATTGGTCGGGTGGGATTGAAAGTATCGCTCCTGTGGGCTTTTGCCCTCGGGTTACTTTATGGCGCGCTGAAAGCCGAACACGCTTGGAGCGGAGAAGGGTTGCTTGCCAATGTCGCCTTTATGGTCGGCGTCGCCCTCTTACTTGGATTGAT
>DASZFX010000055.1:0-6652 GCA_035939375.1 Roseiarcus sp. | reverse complement strand
GCTTCATCATCGATTTTTCCGGCGGCGACCTTGCCTATTACAGCGCCCAACCTTCGCTTGTCGAAGTGGTGCCGTCGGCGTCGAACGGGCGCATCACCCGTTCGTTCCTGACGTCAAATCCGCATGTGCACGGCTTTCGCGGGGGCGTCGACGTACTGATCGATCCCGGCCAGTCCTGCGATCTGCGCGCTTTCTTGAAATCCGGCAATCGCGCGTTGACCGAGACCTGGACGTTTCCCTGGCGGGCGTGAGGTGGCAATTCTACAGCGGAGCCCCTGCGGCGCCCCCTTCGCTTCGGAACATGCAGGCATCCTTGACCCGGCGGAATGGGCTCGGTCGCTCGCGCTTTGCCTGAGCCGTGCTCGGCGTCGAGGCCAAGCCCGCTCCGCGGGGCGCTCCGCTACGCTTCGCGCGCCTTGACCCCTGCGCGCGGCTCAGGCTCTTCGGTTGACATGGATCTTTGCTGACGAAAGCCGGCCAAGGGCCGTCTTTGCAAGCAAAGACCATGACAACCAATCGCCGCGTCGGACCGGCGTTGTCACCGCGAAGCGGGCGTAGCGGCGCGAAGGAGCGCCGAAGGCGCTTGACGACGTCGGCCCGATGCGGCCGCAAGCGACGGACGGATCAAAGCGGCGTCTTCATCGCGAAGCCGCGGAAGGTACTGCCCGAAGCCGCCTACCCGCGTAGCGCCTGATCGAGATCGCGCCAGAGGTCCTCGACGTCCTCGGCGCCGACCGAGAGGCGGAGCAAGTCGGGCGGACAGGGCGAGCCTGGCCCCTCGACCGAAGCGCGATGCTCGATGAGGGATTCGACGCCGCCAA
Source organism: Roseiarcus sp. (assembly GCA_035939375.1). Classification (GTDB taxonomy): domain Bacteria; phylum Pseudomonadota; class Alphaproteobacteria; order Rhizobiales; family Beijerinckiaceae; genus Roseiarcus. The sequence goes on along the minus strand of DASZFX010000055.1, from coordinate 5,831 downwards.
ACGAGGTCGCGCGCTTCCACAACGCGACCCGCGCCGCCGTCGCGATGGCGGCGGCCTCGCCGGCGCGCACGCGAATCGACAACATGGCCCCGAAGCCGCCCGTCATTTGCCGTCGCGCGAGATCATAGCCCGGATGGCTCGATAGGCCGGGATAGAGAACCGATGCGACGCCGGCGTGGTCCGACAGGCGCCCCGCCAGTTCCGCCGCGCTTTTGCAAGCGGCGCGCACGCGCAAATCCAAAGTGCGCATGCCGCGGATCAAGAGGAAGGCTTCGAACGGCCCGAGGATAAGGCCGTGCGCGGCGCGGATTTGCCTGACGCGCGCGCAGAACGCGTCCTCCCTTGCAAAGATGAGAGCGCCGGCGATGACGTCGGAATGCCCGTTGAGGTATTTCGTCGCGGAATGCATCGCGACATCGGCGCCGAGCGTCAGCGGGCGCGTCAAAATCGGCGTCGCGCAAGTCGAATCGACGGCGAGCGCCGCGCCGGCGCGATGCGCGATTTCCGCCGCCCCGGCGATGTCGCTGATCGACCATAGGGGATTGGACGGCGTCTCCAGCCAGATGAGCTTGGTGCGGCCTGGGCGAACCGCTGCGGCGATCTCGGCCAAATCATCCGTCGCGACGAGATCGACGTTCAGCCCAAACGCCGGTCCTTCATTGACGAGCCAGTTGCGAAGCGACCAATACATGACCTTCGGCGCGATCACATGCGCGCCGCGCCCGAGCGCCAGAAACAACGCAACTGCCGCCGACATGCCGGCCCCGAAAAGCAGCGCCGAAGCGCCCTCCTCCAGCGCCGCGATCACCGCCTCGCCCTCTCGCACCGTCTCGTTATCGGCGCGGCCATAGATATTGCCGCTGCGATAGAGATTGTCGGGGTCGCGAAGGAAAGTGGTCGTCATGTGCAGCGGCGGCACGATCGCGCGCGTCGCCTCATCGATGCGACCCAAAGCCTGGGCGGCGAGCGTCGCTGCGCGCCAGGCGGGTTTCTCCTTCGTCATGACGGCTCCAATCAGATCGCTTGGCCGGTAAGAAGGCGCGGCGCGGCGCCGCGCTCGCCCGCCGCCTCCTCGATGAGCAGCTCCTTCAAAGCTGGCGCGCGATCGACGAGGCGAAGCCCGAAATCGCGCAAGGCCTGCAAAGGCGCGAGATCATTGGAGAACAGGCGATTCATCAGGTCCATGCCGAGGCCGCTCGCCGCGACATCGAAGCGGCGCGCCCGCTCGTACCTTTCAAGGGCGTCCACGGCGCCGGGATCGAGCCCGAGCCGCATGCGCTCGACGAGGATTTCCGCCAGCGCCGCGACGTCCCGCAAGGCCAGATTGAGCCCCTGGCCGGCGAGCGGATGAACGACGTGGGCGGCGTCGCCGATCAACGCGAGGCGTTCGGCGACAAAACGTCGCGCGATTCGGTAGGAGAGCGGGATCGCGACCGGCTGGGAGACGACCTCGATCTCGCCGAGTTTCAGCGTGAAGCGCGCTTCGAGCTGGCGTTTGAAATCCTCCGCTGGGAGTAAGAGCAGCGCCTCGGCGTCGGCCTGCGCCTCGTTCCAGACGATGCTCGAGCGCCGGCCGGTCAGCGGCAGCACGGCGAAAGGCCCGGCGGGGAGAAAATGCTGCTCGGCGCGCCCGCCATGGTCGCGCTCATGCGCAATCGTCGCAACGATCGCGGCTTGTCCATAGTCCCAGCCGATGGTCGCAATGTCGGCAAGGGCGCGCAGCCTCGAGCGGCCGCCGTCGGCGGCGACAAGAAGACGCGTACTCTTCGTGACGTCGTGAAGCCGTGCCTCGATCGTATAGCGCAGAAGCTTGAAATCGATGATCGACGCCTTGGCGCATTCGACGCCGAGCGCAACGGCGCGGCCATAGAGCGCAGCGCCAAGGTCGTCGCTCATCGCCATATGGGCGAGCGGCTCATCGCCGCGCTCCAGGAAACGCAATTGCGTCGGCCGCACCACGTCATGGGCGCCGCCGTCGGCAATCGCCATCTCGGCGATCGGCTGCGCCGAAGGCGCGATCGCCGCCCAGACGCCGATGCGCTCCAGCAGGCGACGCGAGCCAGCGGCGATGGCGAGGGCGCGGTCGCGCCCTTCACGCTCGCCGAGCTTCGGATCAGCCACCAGGACTTTGACGGCCGCGCCGAGAGCTTCCTTCAAGCAGCAGGCGAGCGCCATGCCGGCAACCCCGCCGCCGGCGACGATAATGTCGAAGACTGGATTCGATCGCTCAGACAAGACGCCTCCGATCGGCGCTAGTTCCAATGGGCCCAGGAAACTGGCTCAATCAGGCCGAGCCCCGTCGGGCGCGCCGCGCCATCAATCCTATGACATGCGCAATAATACGCCCCGCGGTGAGCGCGCCCAATCCGCCAATGTCCCGCGCTGGCATGAACTCGACAAGATCGAAGGAAGCGATCCGAGCCCGCTTCGCGACGCCTTCGATCAGGTCGATCGCCTGCCAATAGGTCAAGCCGCCGGGCGCAGGACCAATGACCGCCGGCATGATGGACGGGTCGAGAGCGTCACAATCCAGAGTGAGCAGCACGTCAGCGCCTTGCGGCACGAGGTCGAGAGCGCGCCGGACGCCATCCCCGTGCAACTGGCGAGCCGATACGAATTTCACGCCGGCCTTCAACGCATCGTTGTAGTCGGTCGGACGCGCCGATCCGACCGCGCGTTGACCGACTTGAATGATGCGCTCGATGCAGGAGAGTTCCGAGGCACGGCGCATGGTGCTCGACAGGCCCCATCGCTCGCCATTGACCTCGTCGCGAAAGTCGATATGGGCGTCGAGTTGGAGGATGGTGAACCGGCCGCGACCCTCGAAGGCCTGGAAGAGCGGGATGGGTACGGAATCATCGCCGCCGATGACGACCGGCGTCGCGCTGCAATCGAGGATCGTCGTCGCGGCCTTGCGAATTCGATCTCGATTGGCCGCGCCATCCATTTCGTCCAGGGCGAGGTCGCCGCAATCGGCGACGCGCGCCGGACCGGCGCCGAGCAGCGGACCGCCCAAATCGAAATCATGATGCGAAACGGTCGCCGAATAGTGCGCCATGGCGGCGCGGATCGCCGCCGGCGCTCCCGCGCAATAGGCGCCGACGCTCGCATAGGGCGTCGCGCATCCAGCGCCGATGATTGCGACGTCGGCGCTGAGCGTGTCGAGATCGGGACACGCCGGCAGCCCGAGAAACGTCCCCGTTCTTTGGCTGCCGAACATGGCGCCAATGGTTCTCTCTTCCGCCGACATGGTTCTCCTGCTCAGGGCTGACGCCCCAGAGTCTCGGACGCCGAAAATTGCGCGAGGGCCTTCGGACCCTAGCGCAACTGCTCGGGAATCTCCCTGACAGCGCCGCGCGAAGCGCTGGTCGTCAAAGCGGCATAGGCTTTGAGCGCAGTCGAGACAGCGCGCTTGCGCTCCTTGGCGGGCTTCCACGCGGCCTTGCCTTTGGCCTCCATCGCCGCGCGACGCTTGGCCAATTCCTCGTCGGCGACGGCGAGGTGGAGCCGGCGGTTCGGGATGTCGATATCGATCCGGTCGTCCTCCTCGACGAGCGCGATTGCGCCGCCCTCCGCCGCCTCCGGCGAGACATGGCAGATCGACAGGCCGGCGGTGCCGCCGGAAAAACGGCCGTCGGTCAACAGCGCGCACGTCTTGCCGAGACCCTTCGATTTCAGATAGCTCGTCGGATAGAGCATTTCCTGCATGCCCGGCCCGCCGCGCGGCCCCTCGTAGCGGATCACGACGACATCGCCGGCGACGATCTTGCCGCCGAGAATTCCCGCGACCGCATCGTCCTGGCTTTCGAAAATGCGGGCGCGGCCGGAGAAGACAAGGATCGAAGGATCGACCCCGGCCGTCTTCACGATGGCCCCCTCCTCGGCAAGGTTGCCGAACAGCACCGCGAGCCCGCCGTCCTTGGAATAGGCATGCGCGACATCGCGGATCACGCCGGTCTCGCGATCAAGGTCGAGGACGTCGTAGCGCCGCTCCTGGCTGAAGGCGACCTGGGTCGGCACGCCGCCCGGCGCGGCCCGGTAGAAATCGTGCACCGAGTTGCTTTCCGTCCGCCGCACATCCCAGCGATCGAGCGCATGGCCCATCGTCTCGGAATGGACCGAGCCGACGCGCGTGTCGATGAGACCGCCGCGGTCCAGTTCGCCGAGGATCGCCATGATGCCGCCGGCGCGATGAACGTCCTCCATATGGACGTCGGACTTCGACGGCGCGACCTTGCAAAGGCAAGGCACGCGACGCGACAGCCGGTCGATATCGGCGATGGTGAAAGGAACCTCGCCCTCCTGCGCAGCGGCGAGAAGATGCAGCACGGTGTTGGTCGAGCCGCCCATGGCGATGTCGAGGGTCATCGCATTTTCAAAGGCCTTGAAGTTGGCGATGCTGCGCGGCAGTACGCCCACATCGTTCTGCTCATAGTAGCGGCGGGCGAGATCGACGATGAGATGGCCGGCTTCGACGAAGAGCCGCCTGCGGTCGGCGTGGGTGGCGAGCGTCGAGCCGTTGCCGGGCAGCGACAAGCCGAGCGCCTCGGTCAGGCAATTCATCGAATTGGCGGTGAACATGCCCGAGCACGAGCCGCAGGTCGGGCAGGCCGAGCGCTCGATCACGTTGACCTCTTCGTCGGAGACCTTGTCGTCGGCGGCGGCGACCATCGCGTCGACGAGGTCGAGCGCCTGCGCCTTGCCGGCGACGACCAGCTTGCCAGCCTCCATCGGCCCGCCCGAGACGAAGACCGCCGGAATGTTGAGGCGCAAAGCCGCCATCAGCATGCCGGGCGTGATCTTGTCGCAATTGGAGATGCAGACCAGCGCGTCCGCGCAATGGGCGTTGGCCATGAATTCGACCGCGTCGGCGATCAATTCCCGCGAGGGCAGCGAATAGAGCATGCCGTCATGGCCCATGGCGATGCCGTCATCGACCGCGATCGTGTTGAACTCCTTGGCGACGCCGCCCGCCGCCTCGACCTCGCGCGCGACAAGCTGGCCGAGATCCTTCAAATGGACGTGGCCGGGCACGAATTGCGTGAACGAGTTGGCGATGGCGATGATCGGCTTACCGAAATCGCCGTCCTTCATGCCGGTCGCGCGCCAGAGGCCGCGCGCGCCCGCCATATTGCGGCCGTGGGTGGAAGTGCGCGAACGATAGGCGGGCATGGCGAAACCTGAGTTTGGGGCGCGTCCCGGCGGCTCCAGCGGCCAGGCAAACATCGTTTGTCGCAAAAACCGGCCCTTGCCGCAATGGCGCCCCCGACGGAGGGGCCTTGAGCGATCCTTGGGATTCCTCATTCTACGACGGACGCGCCGCTGCGATCTGCGTAGTATGCCGCGACCTTTGGGGAATCTTCCGGGGGAAGATGAAGCGATTGGCCGCCCTTGCTCTCATCGTTGCGGTCGCTCCCGCCGCATATGCCGCCGGCGCGCCGCCATCGCCCGATGGCGTGGTGCGCGACATTTGTGTCGCCGACGCCCCCGGAAGATCCGGGCCGACGAAGCGGCCGCCGACCAGCGGAGGAGCCTCCGCGCCATTATGTGCGTAAGTATTTGTTATGATTATATTTCATCATACATCACCCTGCTCCGCCCTACTATTTGCCCCAACTTTGGATGCGGATTGAGGCGAACGGTGGCGAATTCAGCGCTATTCTAGAGGCTGTTCGTCCCCTCCTCCGACCTTGACCTCGTGTGCTGCGATCTCCTCGCGGACGGCGACCAACGCGGACTGTATCAACGCAAGTCGGCGAAGTGCTTCGTCGGAAAGCACCGGAATCGTCCCGCCAGCCGATGCCAGTACTTGGTGTTGCCGCGGCGGTCAC
>DASZFX010000054.1:0-3260 GCA_035939375.1 Roseiarcus sp. | reverse complement strand
TTCGCCGGTGAGCGCGATGCGCTCCGGCTTTAGACTCTCGAGGTAGTCTTGAACCGTACGGTTGCGTCCCGGCAGGAAGCTCGCACGGACGCGATAAGCCTCCTTGCCGAGGCGCAGATCGAGGCTCGCCGGTTGGAATTGGCTCTCCTCGATCGTCTGGGCCGAGACGATCAATTTGCGTCCGACCATCGCCTTGATCTTCTGGCGCGCGAACAGGCCGTAAGGCGCGAGAAAATAACCGTCGTCCGGCGGCGGCGCGACGGCGTCGAAGAGTTCGGGTTCGGAGCTGCGCGCGTGCATCGTCATTCGCTTTCTCGCGCCTCCCCTTCTCCCCGCCTGCGCAGGAAGAAGGGAACCCGGTCTAGTTACCTTCCCCTCGCATTGACGCCAAGGCTTCGGCCCGCTAAAGCTTTGGACAACGTGGTCATTTGAGCCGGTCGGCTTGCCGCCACGCTAAACAAAGGGCTAAAAGACCGTGGCTTTTGGGAAATCGCCCTGTCTCACGCCCGTCGCGACGACGCGCCTGGCGCGCGGACAGGAGAGCTTGATGACCACCCCCCGGAAGACCCGCGACCATAAGAATTCGCGCGAGGCGACCAAGCTCGTCCATGGCGGCTCCCTGCGCTCCGACTTCGGGGAGACGTCGGAAGCGCTCTTCCTTACGCAAGGTTATCTCTACGACACGATGGAGGCGGCCGAGGCGCGCTTCAAGGGCGAGGATCCCGGCTTCATCTATTCGCGTTACTCGAACCCGACCGTGTCGATGTTCGAAAAGCGGATGGCGCTGCTCGAAGGCGCAGAATCGGCGCGGGCGACCGCGAGCGGCATGGCCGCGGTCACCGCCGCGCTGATGGGCCAGCTCAAGGCCGGCGATCATATCGTCGCGGCCCGCGCGCTGTTCGGCTCCTGTCTTTACGTCGTCGAGGAATTGCTGCCGCGCTTCGGCGTGCAGGCGACGCTTGTCGATGGAACGGACCTGAAGCAATGGCCCGCGGCGATGCGGGAGAACACAAAGACCGTGTTCATCGAGAGCCCGACCAATCCGACCCTGGAGATCATCGACATCGCCGCGGTGGCGCAAATCGCGCACGAGCACGGCGCGACGCTGGTCGTCGACAATGTTTTCGCCACGCCGCTGATGCAGCGCCCCTTGAAGCTCGGCGCCGATTGCGTCGTCTATTCGGCGACCAAGCATATCGACGGCCAGGGCCGCACGCTCGGCGGCGTCATCCTTGCCAGCGAAGCCTTCATCGCCCAGCATATCCATACTTTTTTGCGCCAGACCGGGCCCTCCCTCTCGCCCTTCAACGCCTGGGTGATGCTGAAGTCTTTGGAGACGCTGCCGATCCGCGTCGCCGCGCAGAGCCGCTCGGCCGAAAGAATAGCCGACTTCCTGAGCCAGCATCGCCAGATTTCGCAGGTGCTCTATCCCGGCCGCGCCGATCACCCGCAAGCCGCGCTCGCCAGGAAGCAGATGAAGGGCGGCGGCACGCTGGTGACTTTCGATGTGAATGGCGGCAAGGCCGCCGCTTTCAAATTCGCCAATGCGCTTTCCATCATCGGCATTTCGAACAATCTCGGCGACGCCAAGAGCCTCGTCACGCATCCGGCGACGACGACCCATCAACGCTTGAAGCCGGAAGCGCGCGCCCATCTCGGCATTGGCGACGGCATGGTGCGGCTCTCCGTCGGCCTCGAGGACGTCGAGGATTTGATCGAAGACCTCGATCAGGCCCTCGCCCCGCTGGAGGCGAGCAAACGCCGGGCGGCGGAGTGATTGTCGTGGGAGTAGGCAGTCGGCAAGGAACTGCACGCAGCCTACTGCCTACTATCTCCCGCCCAATTCAGCTCACGCCTCGAAAAATCCCGGATGGCGGGTGACGAAAATCTCCAATTCGCGCAGCACCTGATTGAGATGGCGCTCCATCGCCTGGCTCGCCGCTTCGGGCTCACGCGCCGCGATGGCGCGATAAATCTCCTGATGCTCGGCGAAAGTTCGCTCCATCCGGCCGGGCTCGGGCAGCAAGGTGCGCCGGACCCGCTCAAGATGCGTGCGCACCGGATCCAGGATTTCGACGACCCTTCCCCAGCCGAGCGCTTCGACCAATTGCAAATGGAGCATGGTGTCGAGTTCATGGAAGCCCTGAACATCGCCCGCGTCGAGCGCGGTGCGTTGATAGGCGATGTTGCGGCCGAGCCGTTCGATCGCCGTATCCGGCAATTCCCGCGCGCAGGTGGCGACAACCTCCATTTCGAGGGCGCGGCGAACCAGCATCCATTGCCTGGCGTCCGATAGCCGGATCTTCGCGACATAGGAGCCGCGTTGCGGCTCGATCAAGACCAGCCGTTCGAAAGCGAGGCGGTTGACCGCCGACGTTACCGACAGCCGGGAGACTTGGAAGCGCGTGCTCAGATCGATCTTGTCAATCAGCGCGTCGGGCGGAAGCTCGCCCGAAACGATCGCCTGTTTCAGGCTCCAATAGACACGATCGGCTTTGGATCGCCGGCCGGCGCCGCTGTCCACGGCGAAGGTCGCGCCGGGATCCGTCTCCAATCGGGCGTCTCTGGTTTCCCCAAGCAATTTCTCGCCTCCAATCGGCTCAAACGCGCTTGACCGATCTGGCCTAGTATAACTAGCATATCAGTCGACACAATGCGAACGACAGGGACGCTTATAGGTCGTCCTTCATGTCGGCAATCCGGGTGGAGCTGCTCAATGCGGATCTGGCGAAAGGCGTCGCCGACGCCTGGGGCGCCCCCATCCCCGCTTGCCTCGCAAACGACCGCCTCTGGCGATGACGCATCGACTCGGGGCGCGCCCCTTCTGATCGCCACAGGCGTCTCGAAAGCCTTCTCCGGCGTTTGGGCGCTGCAGGGCGTCGACTTCGAATTGAAACGCGGCGAAGTGCACGCGTTGATGGGCGAGAACGGCGCCGGCAAATCGACGCTGATGAAAATTCTCGCCGGCGTCCACGGCGACTACTCGGGCGCCGTCAGCATTGCCGGCCATCGGACGCGCTTTACCGGCGTACGCGACGCGGAACTCGCGGGCGTCGCGATCATCCATCAGGAATTGAACCTCGTTCCGGAATTGGCGGTCGCTGAAAATATCTTCCTCGGCCGCGAGCCGCTCATCGCCGGGCTTTTCGTCGATCGCCGCCGCCTGCTGCGGGTTGCGCGCGCTCTGTTGCTCCGGCTGAACATCAAGATCGATCCCGAGAGCCGGGTCGGCGGGTTTCGTGTCGGCGAGCAGCAATTGG
>DASZFX010000053.1:0-2700 GCA_035939375.1 Roseiarcus sp. | reverse complement strand
ATCGGCCCCTGCCCTGTCGATCAGCGCGATCCGAAGGCGATGGCGCAGCGCGCCCGCCTCGCGGCGCGCGCCCTTCTCTCCGATTTGCCCCATTCCAGCAACAGTTTCTCAACTGCGTTCTGGCAGATTCGTCAAAGCGCTTCAGCCGTATCGGCCGCGCGCCCAACGTTGCCGGGCATGGACGCAAATACGCTTTGGATGCTCGTTTCGGCCCATTCTCTGGCGCTTCAGGCCGGGCCATGCCTCGCATTGGCGCTCGCTTTCGCGCTTGCTTTGTCGCGCCTGCATCGCCGCGCCGAGGCGCGCGCCGCCAAGGCCGAGGCGGCCAACGAGGCCTTGCGCGATGAATTGTGGCGCTTGAAGGCGGGCGCTGAGGCGCGCGAGCGCGCGGAGGCGGCGAGCGAGGCGAAATCGCGCTTCCTCGCCACCGTCAGTCATGAAATCCGCACGCCGCTCAATGGCATACTCGGCATGGCCGACCTATTGCGCGAAGCGCCGCTCGATGCCGAAAATCAGAGCTATCTTGAAGCGATCCGCAGCTCAGGCACGGCGCTGGTCAGGCTGATCGACGAAATCCTCGATTTCTCGAAAATCGAAGCGGGCCGCCTGGAGCTCGTCAGCGAATCCTTCGACCTGCATCAGCTGGTCGAAGGGGTCGTCGAATTGCTGGCGCCGCGCGCGCAAAGCAAGGGCCTCGAAATCGCCGCCTCAATCGCGGCGGGCGTTCCACGCTGCGTACTCGGAGACGCGCTCCGTCTGCGCCAAGTTCTGACCAACCTTGCCGGCAACGCCGTGAAGTTCACCGAGGAAGGCGGCGTCGGCGTCGCCGTCTCGCGCACGGCGAACGGCGCCTTGCGTTTCGAAGTCGCCGACACCGGCCCCGGCGTGCCGCAAGACCGCCGCGCCGCAATTTTCGAGGATTTCGAACAGGGCGATGGTTCGAATGCGCGCCATCATGAAGGCGCGGGGCTGGGACTTGCGATTTCGCGTCGCATCGTCGCCTTGATGGGCGGCGAACTGAGCCTTGCCGAAAATCCCGCCAGCGGCGCGGCCTTCGCCTTCGTCGTGGCGCTCATTGAACAGGAGCGCCCTCATCAGAAGTCGACAGCCGAAGCGCCTGCGCCCAAGCTTGCAGGAACGCGCGCCTTGATCATCGCCCATTCGCCGTTCGAAGCGCCGGCGATCGCGGCGCGGCTCGGCGAAGCCGGCGTCGAGGTACAGCGGGCGGAGGGCCTCGAAGACGGTCTCGCCGCGCTCGCCGCGGCGCGCGAGCTCCATCTTGTCATCGTCGATTGCGCGCTTGGCGTCGAGGCGACCAACCGGCTCGCGCTCGCCGCCCGCGTCGCCGGCGCGCCGCGGAGCCTCGTTCTCTTCTCGCCCTTCGAACGCCGCGCCTTCGGCGATACGTCTCTGCGCGGCTTTGACGGCTGGCTGGTCAAACCCGTTCGGGCGCGCTCGCTGTTCGATCGTCTCGCCGCGGAATTCGACGCTACGCCGACGGCGACGCCATCCGCCTCGGCGCCGGTCGCCAATCAGCGCCTCATGCGCGCCCTTCTCGCCGAGGATAATGACATCAACGCCACGATCGCCCAGAAGGCCTTGCGGCGGCTGGGTTTCGAAGTCTCGCGGGCCCATGACGGCCGGCAGGCGGTCCATCTCGGCGCGGCCGCCGCTCGCGGCGAGGCGCCCCGGTTCGACGTCATCTTGATGGACATCAAAATGCCAGGCCTCGACGGCTGCGAAGCCTCGCGCGCGCTCCGCCGCGAAGAACGGCAGGCCGGCGTGCGGCCGACGCCAATCATCGCCTTGACCGCCAACGCCATGGAATCGGACCGGCGCGCCTGCCTCGCCGCCGGCATCGACGAATTTCTCGTCAAGCCGGTCGATCTCGCCCGCCTTGCCGAGACAATCGACGCGGTGCGCCTCGCCGCGCAAACGAGCCGCGCGGCCCTGTCATAATTCCATTCGGATGGCTGTGCTCTCCCCTGTATGAAGGGGACGAATCAGAGGCCGCTTCATGGACCTGCACAGGATCGGTGCGCCAAAAGGGCGCGCCAACCCATCGGCCTTTCCGCACCCGCCCGCCAAGATCGTACGCGATCTCAAAGGCCTGCCGGCGAGTCTGGCCAGGATCGGCGCACTGGAGGTTCGCCTCGCCGTCACCAAGAAGGAAATCCGCCAGGCGCAATGGCTGCGCTACCGCGTTTTCTTCGAAGAAGGCGGGGCGGCGCCCGATCCGACCGCGCGGCTGATCCGGCGGGACGTCTGTCCCTTCGATCGGGTCTGCGACCACCTGATCGTGCTTGACCATACGCCGCGCGCCGGCGCCAAGCCGCAAATCGTCGGCGGCTATCGTCTTGTGCTCGGGGATGTGGCCGAAGCGAATTTCGGCTTCTACAGCGCGAGCGAATTCGACATTGCGCCGATGCTCAGACGGCATCCGGAGAAACGCTTTCTGGAGCTCGGCCGCTCTTGCGTCGCGGCTGGATACCGCAACAAACCGACGCTCGAATTGCTGTGGCGCGGCATCTGGACTTACGCGCGCTATCATGGCGTCGAGGCGATGTTCGGCTGCGCCAGTCTCGAAGGCGCAGAGCCGGGCGCCCATGCGCTGGCGCTAAGCTATCTCAGCGCCTTCGCCAAGGCGGCCGAAGGCTGGCGCGTCGCCGCCGCGCCGGGACGCGGCGTCGCCATGGCGAT
>DASZFX010000052.1:0-8237 GCA_035939375.1 Roseiarcus sp. | reverse complement strand
CCCGCTGGCATCACGGAGGAAAATATCCAGAGCCGCGCGCGCGGAACCGTGCTGATGTCCATTTCCAATAAGTTTGGTGCGATGCTCGTGACAACCGGCAACAAGTCCGAAATGTCGGTCGGCTACGCGACGATCTATGGCGATATGAACGGCGGGTTCAATCCCATCAAGGACCTTTATAAGATGGAGGTTCTCCGGCTCGCGGAATTGCGCAACCGCTGGAAGCCCAAGCGCGCGCTTGGGCCAGGTGGTGAGGTGATCGCACGAAATATCCTGACCAAACCGCCGTCCGCGGAATTGCGGGAAGATCAGAAGGATCAAGATTCGCTGCCGCCCTATGAGGTGCTGGATGCGATCTTGGAGGGGCTTGTCGAAAAAGAAATGCGCGTTGCCGATGTCGTCGCCCGGGGCCACGATCTCGGAACCGTGAAAAAAATCGAGAGGCTGCTTTATCTCGCCGAATACAAGCGGCGCCAGTCGGCCCCGGGCGTCAAGGTGACAAGGAAGAATTTCGGCCGCGACAGGCGCTATCCGATCGTCAACCGTTTCCGCGACACCGGCGCGCCCAAACGCGAGCCTGACCTAAGCATCGCGCCGGCTCGGGCGATGGGGACGAGCGAGCGGTTCGAGGATTGATTAACCTTCGCGTTTTCCATTCAGATCGCCGCCCTGATATCCGCCAGCGTCGCCATCAGCGTCATCGGCTCCAGTGGCGAAGGATCGAAGCCCAGCGCGAGATAGAAGGCCTTCGCCTCCTCCGATATCGCATGAACGAGAATCCCGCGGATGCCGATGATTTCGGCCGCGTTCGAGAGGCGAAGCGCAGCGTCGCGGAACAAGGGGCGGCCCAGTCCCCTGCCTTGCCAGCGGCGGTCGACAGCCACCCGGGCGAGCAAGGCGATCGGAATCGGATCGGGCAAGTTGCGGCGGAAGCGGCCCGCCGCGGCGGAGACATTCACGCCGGCCGAGGACGCGCGCATAGTAGGCGACGACCTCGCCGCCGTCGCAGGCGACGAATGTGCGCGTTGCGCCACTCGCCTGATTGGCGCTGGCGCGGCGCCTCAGCCATTCATCGAGTGAAGCGTTCCCGCAGGCGAAGCGGATCAGGTCATGATGATCGGCGAGCGGCGCCGGCGCCGTCAGCGTCACGGCGTCGAGGCGCGCCAGGAATTCGGCATAGGCTGCGGGGCTCGCCGCGATGACCGTGCGTTCGAGCAGGGCGTCCTCGGCCGCACGCCGCGCGGCTTCAAGCATGAAGTCGGTTCGCGTCTTCCCAAGCGCTTGCGCCGCGCGGTCGATCAGGCCGCGCTCCTCGGCCTTGATCCGAATGCTCAGTGTATCGCGCGCGACTGGCCTGCGCTTGGGCGAGGCCCGCTTTGCAGTCGATCGCGTTGTCGCCCTGTGACCGCTGTTCGCGGCATAAACCTCCGGTCGCGAGTCCTGTCTGTGACAATGTCATTACGACCTTGGTCAACGCTCTCACCCAAAATGAGAAAGGCCGCCCTTTCAGGCGGCCTTTCCATTGTCGCGACCACGCAGAGATCGCTTCGAAGTCCTGAGGTCTCTATGCGCGGTCTAGCCCCGCACGGACAATAACCCAGGTCTTCGAAATCCCTCGCGGCGATGGACAATGAGACACTGGATCACCTCCTTTCAGCTGGTTGACGACAGGGCCAACATAAGGCGATTCGGTTAATGGGAAAGCCCCTCTTTTCGCGAGGCGGAACCGGGCGCCCCCTTTCCCCCGAATTTGCACGCGGAGACCGTTGCCGCCGACGCCGCTTGCAAATATGCCAGCGGGCGTGGCACAGATTCCGTCTCGCCGCGCCAAGACCGCGCCGAGCCCGTCAAACAGGGCCCTTGAAGCAGGGCTCAAGAGCCCATGAAGCAGAGCTGATGAATTCGCCTTTGAGTTGGGACGAGTTCCGCCTGGTCAAGGCGATCGCCGATTCGCGCTCGCTCGTCGGCGCCGCCGAATCGCTCGGCCTCAATCATTCCACCGTCTTTCGCCGGCTCGGCGCGATCGAGACGGCGCTCGGCGCCCAGCTCTTCGAGCGCTCGCGCGCGGGCTATGAGCCGACGGCCGCCGGCGAGGAGATGGTTGCTCTCGCGACGTCGATGTCCGACCAGATTATCGAGTTCGAACGTCACGTCGCCGGCCGCGACGTCAAGCCGACCGGAGAATTGCGCGTCACCACGGTCGATTCCGTCGCGGTCTATCTCCTGGCGCCGATGCTGGCGCGCTTTCGCTCGCTCTATCCGGGCGTCCATCTCGATGTGATCCTCGCCGCCCAGAACCTCAACCTGTCGCGCCGCGACGCCGACGTTGCGATCCGCGCCACCAACGAGCCGCCCGAAACCCTGATCGGGCGGCGGATCGGCCCGATCCGCTGGGCGATCTATGGCGCCAGCCGCCTCGTCGCCGAAGGCGGCGAGAAGGCGATCGAGGATGGCGGTTGGATCGGCTTCGGCGACAATTTCAGCGCCCATGTCGGCAAGCGCTGGATGGAGCGAACCATCGGCCAGAAGCGCCAGGTTTGGCGCGTCAATTCGGTGCTGAGCATGGCCGAAGCGGTCGCAGCCGGCGGCGGCGCCGGCCTTCTGCCCTGCTTCGTCGGCGACCACCGCCCCGATCTCAAGCGCATTGGCGCGCCTCTGCCGGAGCTCGACGTCGATCTATGGATCCTGACCCATCCCGATTTGCGCCAGGCGGCAAGGGTGCGGGCCTTCACGGACGTGATCGGCGCCGATCTCGCCAAGGCGCGCAAGGCGCTGGAGGGGGCGTAGGGGCGGCTGGTTGGTACGACCTGAGCCGCGTCCGCGCGTCGCTCCGCGGCCTTGATCCCTCCGCTCGTCGATGGCGGTTTTGTCATCAGGACCTTTGGTGACGACACCGGGCCACGGTCGGCTCGATCACCAAAGTTCCTGATAACCAAACAGTCGCGGCGCTCTATTGCAGGCGCCCGAAGGGCCGGAGCCAAGCGAAGGAGCGCCTATCGGCGCCTAACGGAGAGAGAGCTGCGTGGCTTTCGCGACCAGCCGCGCCTTAGGGTACGTACTCCCCTTCGCCTTTCACCTTCTCGTGACGTGCTGCGCGTTTGCGCATCGTCACCAATTCCTCGGCGGCGGTCGGGTGCAGGGCCAGGGTCGCGTCGAAATCGGCTTTCTTCGCGCCCATCTTGATCGCGATTGCCAGGAGTTGCGCCATCTCGCCGGCCTCATGACCGAGAATATGGACGCCGAGCACGCGATCGCTATCGCCGTCGACGACGATTTTCATGATCGTGCGCTCGTCGCGCCCCGAAAGCGTCGCCTTCATCGGCGTGAAATTCGCGCGATAGACGTCGACGATGCGATGACGTTCGCGCGCCTGATCTTCGGTGAGGCCGACGGCGCCGACTTCCGGCGTCGCGAAAACCGCGCTCGGCACGTTGCGATGATCCACGGCGACCGGCTTGCGGCCGAAGACCGTGTCCGCGAAAGCGTGGCCTTCGCGGATCGCCACCGGCGTCAGATTGAGCCGATTGGTGACGTCGCCGACGGCGTGAACGCTCTCGACATTGCTCTGAGAAAAGGCGTTGACCTTTACTGCGCCGGCCGAATTGAGCGCGACGCCGGCGCTCTCGAGGCCGAGGTCCCTGGTGTTCGGCCGCCGGCCGACGGCGTTGAGAACCTGATCGACGATAAGCGTCTCGCCGTCCGAGAGCGTAACCTGCAACGCGCCGTCGCGGCGCTCGATGCGGGTCGGCAGGCAACCGAAGCGAAGCCGAACGCCGGCCTGGCTGATCGCATCGCGCAATCCCTCGCGCATGTCCTCGTCGAAGCCGCGCAGGATGTTGCTCGCCCGCGCAATCAGCGTGACCTCAGCGCCGAGCCGGGCGAAAAGGGAGGCGAACTCGACCGCGATATAGCCGCCGCCAGCGACGAGCAGGCGTTGCGGAAAGGCTTTCAGATCGAAGATTTCGTTCGAGCTGATCGCGTGCTCGAGCCCGGAAATGGCGAGAGGGAAATCCGGCGCAGCGCCGGTCGCAATCAGAATATGCCGCGCCGTGACGAGGCGTCCGCCGGCGAGACGCACGCTTTGCGCGCCCGCCACGCGCGCCCGCTCTTCGACGATCGCAACCTTGGCCCTGTCAAGATTGGCGCGATAGGCGCCCGAGAGCCGGGTGATCTCTTTCTCCTTGGCGGCGACCAGGCTCGGCCAATCGAAATGCGTCTCGCCGACCCGCCAGCCATAACCGGCCGCGTCCTCGAAATCGTCGGCGAAGCGGCTCGCGTAGACCATCAGCTTCTTGGGCACGCAGCCGCGGATCACGCAGGTGCCGCCGATGCGAAACTCCTCGGCGATCATCACACGCGCGCCATGCTCGGAGGCGATCCGCGCGGCGCGCACCCCGCCCGAGCCCGCGCCAATCACGAAGAGATCGACGTCGAATGTCATAACGCCTCAACGATAGGCTTTCGATGCGCGGGCAAGGGCGCGCCGATCAAAAATCGATTCCCTGCTTTTTCAATTCTTCGCGCGTGCGCGCCATCATGTCGGTCGATAGTTTCTGCTGCCAGCCTTGCATCGCGGCGACGATGTCATTGAGCGCGGCGGGCTGGGCCTCGACGTATTTCTTGCCGGCCGGGCTCTGGAAGAAGGCCGCCGTTTGCTTGAGGTCCGGTTCCGTCATCCGCTTGGCGAGGCTGAGCGCCGCGGCGCTGATCACCTGCTCCTCGGTCTTCATGAATTCCGGCACCAAATTCACCAGGGTCGCGTGCAGCTTGTCCTTGATATCGGGACGCGTGGCGAGGGTGTTGCGCTCCAACATTCCGAGCATTTGCGGCACGACGGCGTCGAAGGATCTTGAAATCCCCGAGGAGACGATAATCGTGCGCGCGTCGGCGACCGCCGCGGGAGAGGGCTGGTCGTCCGCGCAGGCCGGCGCGAGGCCGAGCGTCGCAAGGATCAGCGCGCTGCCGGCGAGCTTGGCGAAGGAGCGTTGAAGTTTCACTGTCGAGGTCTCCTATGATCGAATTAAAGACTAGGCGAGGTCGCCGAGAAGTCTAATGCCTTGCGCGCCCGCAAGAATGGCGCCCCGCGCCAGGCCGATGAAAAGGCCGTGATCGACGACGCCGGGAATGGCTTGCAGCGCCGCCGCCAGCACGGGCGGATCGCCGATCGCGCCGAAAGCGCAGTCGAAAATATTGTGTCCGCCGTCGGTGATGAACGGCGCCCCGCCTGAGGCGTCAAGCCGCAAACGAATATCGCCCCGACAGCCGCAGCCGGCGGCGGCCCTCGCAATATGGCGACGCGTCGCCTCGCGCCCGAAGGGAACGACCTCGACCGGCAAGGCGAAGCGGCCGAGCCGATCGACCAGCTTGGAGTCGTCGGCGATCACGATCATGCGCCCCGCCGCCGCCGCGACGATTTTTTCCCGCAGCAACGCTCCGCCGCCGCCTTTGATGAGGCGCAGGGCCGGGTCGATTTCGTCGGCGCCATCAACGGCGAGATCGAGTTCGGGCGCTTCGTCCAAGGTCGTCACCGGCACGCCGAGGCTCTCGGCCTGCGCTCGGGTCTTTTCCGACGTCGGCACGCCGACGATGGCGAGGCCCTGCGCCACGCGCTCGCCAAGGAGATCGACGAAATGGCGCGCCGTCGAGCCCGTGCCGAGCCCGAGCCGCATGCCAGGTCGGACGAGATCAAGCGCGCGACGGGCGGCTTCGCGCTTCAGCCGTTCAATGTCCTGCAAGGAGTTGGTTCCGTCAGCGGCCCAGGGGCTCGCTCGCGGCATGGGCCTAACGCCTCAAGGGCCGAAACGCAAATCCGCAGGATCGCAAGCGCAAGGCGATGCGCCGGCGGCAAGGATCTTTAGATGGTGGAGCGGGAGTCCTCCGCCTCTAGGGATCGGCGGCGATTGATTGGCTTGATTCCGTTGGGATCGTTTCCCACAATCAATCCAGCCGACTCCACGCTCCATGTCGAATTAAGCACAACAAATCATGGGTTGTCTGTGCCCCCGGCGACACACCCCATGAAATAAAAATGGGAGCGCCCGGGGCGCCGCCGGGCCGCTTCGGGCGGCATATTTCGCGTCCCGAAGCTGCGACAAAGACCGTGGCCCGCGCCTGTCGTCGTCGCGCTGCGCCGAGACGAGACGAGAAACCCCGCGAGGCGCCCGCGCCTTTTGCCTGGCGATCTTCGCGATTTTTACTCTGGTCTCTTTACTTGGAGGGCGTCGTGCACACCACATATTGGTCGGTGATGACTTCGCGCTCGCCCTGTTTTTCCTTCTGGAAATAGAGATAGCAGATGCTCAGCGAGCCTGACCGGTAGTCGACGCGGAAGACGCCGCCCTCCTGCTCGTGACGGGTGGCGATCAGGCCATATTCGCCCGGCTCCTGTTTGCCGGCGCCCTCGCCCGAGCGGTAGCAGACGGTGACGCCGAATGCGCCGGGCTCGATGTCGTTCTTGCCGGGATTGTGGCCGTATTGGCAGGCGATGATTTCGCCGGTCAATTTGTCGAGCCGGTAGACCAGGCTCAAATTGATCTGCGGCGCAGCGAGAAATTCATAAGGGGAAGCCTGCGCCGGCGAGGCGCCGCCGAGCGAGAGGGCGGCCGCGCCGGCCAAGAGGCGTATCGATATCAAGAAGCGCATGAAGGCCTCGTCGCGCAAGGGCGCGCTCCGTCCGTGAAGCGCGAATCATCAAACGCGCATTGTACCCGCGCCGGCGCGGGAACTCCAAAACGCGGCAAAACGACGCTCTCCAAGCCAATCCAGCCCACGACTTGCTCTGCGGCGGCGAGCCCCCTATCCATCGCTGCAATGACCGCTCGCCCTGCGACAATCGTCTTCGACCTCGACGGCACTCTGGCCGACACCGCCCGCGATCTCATCGGGACGCTGAATGTCATCCTGGCGCGTGAAAACCTGTCGCCCGTTCCGTTCGCCAAAGCGCGCCAGCTGATTGGCGCCGGGGCGCGGACGCTGATCCAGCGCGGCTTCGCGGATGACGGGCGCGAGCTCGAGCCGAACAGGCTGGAGCGCCTCTATGGCGAATTCCTCGCCCATTACGAAGCTCATATCGCCGATGAGACCCGGCTCTTTCCGGGCGTCGAGGAGGCGCTCGATCGCTTTGCGGCGGCGGGTTATGCGCTGGCTGTCTGCACCAACAAGCTCGAACGCTTTTCGCGACTGCTATTGCAGGCGCTCGGGGTCGATCGCCGCTTCCACGCGATCTGCGGCCAGGACACGTTCAAGATCGCCAAGCCGGACAGAAGAATCTTCGAGGCGACGGTCGCACAGGCCGGCGGCGATCCCGGCCGAGCGATCATGGTCGGGGATTCGGCGACCGACATCGCAACCGCCCGCGCCGCCGGCGCGCCGGTCGTCGCCGTCGATTTCGGCTATACCGACGTGCCGATCGAGAGCTTGCAGCCCGATTGCGTCATTTCGCACTTCGACGACTTGTGGGACGCCGTCGGCGCGCTGCGAGCCCCGGCGATCCCGGCGCGTTCGGCCCCCGGCGCGCCTTGACTTGCCGGCGAGCGCCGCCGTAAACGGTCTGCCTCAGGCTTTTATGGGCGCGTAGCTCAGCGGGAGAGCACTCCCTTCACACGGGAGGGGTCACAGGTTCAATCCCTGTCGCGCCCACCATTCAAGTAGCTGACATCGCTAGATACAACGATTCTGTTAGTCCAGCGGTCCTACGATTCGCGCCGGAACGATATACAAACATGACAGGCCGAGTCGTGGAAAGAACGTCGAATTCGTGCGCGTGACTTCTTACAGCGGTGGATGCGCAAGGCGGCGCCGACGACAAAGGCGACGCCGCGTCTGA
Source organism: Roseiarcus sp. (assembly GCA_035939375.1). GTDB lineage: Bacteria > Pseudomonadota > Alphaproteobacteria > Rhizobiales > Beijerinckiaceae > Roseiarcus. The sequence goes on along the minus strand of DASZFX010000052.1, from coordinate 412 downwards.
TCCTCTTTCGATCAAATGATGCAAATGGCGCTACAAATGGACCGCTTGGCTGCGATCGGCCGCATCGCAATGTCCTGGGTATCTTCGAGACGTTTCTCGACTGGCGCTCGATTCACCTGGCGACGGCTCCAAAGCACAGAGCCGGCCGAGATCGACGAATGGCCGCCCGCTCGCCGCCTCGTTGATGTCTCGCAAATCGTCTGACCGAGGCCGCCATTTCGGCGCCGCCAAAGTGTATCCCTAGGTCGGGGGGCGGACCTTTTGCCCGTGGTCGGAAAATCCGTGGAATGGTGACCAAGGCGGTCGCAAGCGCTTGAAATGTGAGGACTCCATCCTCGCTTCATGCGGGAGGTGTCAAAGGTTCACCCGCTGTCGCGCCCACCCAGACGATGTTTTGAAATACCTTACGAAA
>DASZFX010000051.1:0-2458 GCA_035939375.1 Roseiarcus sp. | reverse complement strand
CCGAAAAACTCGCAAAGACCAGCGCGGCTTTCCTGATCTGCCCGGACAATACGATCCATGAAGCCTTTCCCCTTGTCGCGCCGCGCTCGCCTTTGCCCTGGCTGCATATCGCCGAGGTCGTGGCGGATGCGGCGGTCGAGCGGGGCTTTCGCCGCCTTGGCGTCGTCGGCACGCGTTGGCTGGTCGAGGGCGCGGTCTTTCCGGAGAAGCTCGGGGCGAGGGGGCTTGCCGCTGTGCTCCCCGATGAGGTCGAGCGCGAGGAGATCAACCGCATCATCATGGACGAACTGGTCCATGGGCTCTGCAAGCCCGAAGCGGTCGCTTACCACAACCAAGTCTTCGCGCGGATGAAGGGGGAGGGTTGCGACGCGGTCGTGCTCGCCTGCACCGAAATCCCGCTGATCATGAGCGACGCCAATTCGCCGCTGCCGACGCTCGATTCGACGCGCTTGCTGGCGCGGGCGGCGCTGCGCGAGGCGATGGAGCCGGCGCCTCCGTTTTACGGCTAACGTCATCCCCGCATTCGATTCGCGTTCGCGCGACAGGGCCATCCTCCCCTGCGGAGCGGGGGTGAGCAGGCGCGATTAGGTTCGTCAGACCTGCTATAGGTTCCCCATCGCCTCGCCAGGGAGCCATTCGTGGCCGTCATACAAAGCTCCGTCGATCCCTCGTCCGACGTCTATCGCGCCAATGCCCAGGCCTGGGGCCCGCTCCTTGCTGAACTCGACGAGCGGAGGGCGGCCGCGGCGGAGGGCGGCTCGCAGCGAACCCGCGAGCGCCATGTCGCGCGCGGCAAGTTGCTGGCGCGTGAGCGCGTCGCGCGGTTGATCGATCCCGGCTCGCCCTTTCTAGAAATCGCGTCGCTCGCGGCCTATAAAATGTACGAAGGCGATGTTCACGGCGCGGGACTGATCGCCGGGGTCGGCCGCATCGAGGGATGCGAAGCGATGATCATCGCCAATGATCCGACGATCAAGGGCGGCGCCTATTATCCTATGACCGTGAAGAAGCATCTACGCGCCCAGGAGATCGCCCGCGAGAACAGTCTGCCTTGCGTCTATCTCGTCGATTCCGGCGGCGCCAACCTGCCGCACCAGGCCGAGGTGTTTCCCGACCGCGAGCATTTCGGCCGCATCTTCTACAATCAGGCGACAATGTCGTCGGCGGGGATCGCGCAGATCGCGGTGGTGATGGGCTCCTGCACCGCGGGCGGCGCCTATGTGCCGGCGATGTCGGATGAGACGATCATCGTCAAAGGGCAGGGGACGATCTTCCTCGGCGGGCCGCCGCTGGTGAAAGCGGCGACCGGCGAGGTTGTATCGCCGGAGGACCTCGGCGGCGCCGATCTGCATACAAGAATCTCCGGCGTCGCCGATCATATGGCGCGCGACGACGCCCATGCCTTGGCCCTCGCCCGCCGCGCCGTCGCCAATCTCAACAAGCGCAAGCAGCACGGCCTCGCGCTTATGGCCCCCACCGAGCCGCGCTATCCGGCCGAGGAGCTGATCGGCGTGACGCCGGTGGACTTGCGCAAGCAATATGACGTGCGCGAAATCATCGCCCGCCTGGTGGATGCGTCCGAATTCGACGAGTTCAAGACGCGTTACGGAACGACGCTGATCACGGGCTTCGCCCATCTCGCCGGCATGCCGATCGGCGTTATCGCCAACAATGGCATTCTCTTTTCGGAGAGCGCGCTGAAAGGCGTCCATTTCATCGAACTTTGCGCACAGCGCTCGATCCCGCTTCTTTTCGTCCAGAACATTTCCGGCTTCATGGTCGGGCGGCAATATGAAGCCGGCGGCATCGCCAAGGACGGCGCCAAATTGGTGACCGCGGTCGCCAACGCCCGCGTGCCGAAGATCACGCTGATCGTGGGCGGCTCCTTCGGCGCTGGCAATTACGGAATGTGCGGGCGGGCGTACGGCCCGCGCTTTCTCTTCACCTGGCCGAACGCCCGCATCAGCGTTATGGGCGGCGAGCAGGCGGCGAGCGTCCTGGCGACGATAAGGCGCGACAATCTCGAAGCCGAGGGCAAGAGCTGGTCGCACGAAGACGAGGAAGCCTTCAAGGCGCCGATCCGCGCAAAGTACGAAAGCGAAGGCTCACCCTATTTCGCGACCGCGAGGCTTTGGGACGACGGGATCATCGCGCCGGCGCAAACCCGCCGCGTCCTGGCGCTCGCCTTCTCGGCGACGCTGAACGCGCCGATCGAGCCGACGCGGTTCGGGGTGTTTCGGATGTAGGGGAGGGTTAATGACCCGGGGCTATGATCACGGCGGGCTCTTGGCTTGCCCGTCGACCTCGCTGCTATTTCGTGGCGGCCCGTTCCGTCGAAATATCAGTTTCCCGGCTCCGTTCCATCGCGCAGCGAGTCCCCGCGGTCAAACACTATTCCGCCTCTGTATCCTCCAAGCGAACGCCTCTTCCTGCGCGGAGGTTCGAGCGCGCTCGCTCG
>DASZFX010000050.1:0-1755 GCA_035939375.1 Roseiarcus sp. | reverse complement strand
GACGTCACCTCGCCGAACACCGTATATTTGCCGTTGAGGAAGGACGCGTCGGCGAAGCAGATAAAGAACTGAGAATTCGCCGAATTTGGGTCGTCCGTCCGGGCCATGCCGAGCGTGCCGCGCTTGAAAGCCGTGTCGGTGAATTCAGCCGGCAGATTGGGCAAATCCGAACCGCCCCCGCCAGTCCCGGTCGGATCGCCCGTCTGGGCCATGAAGCCGTCGATGACGCGATGGAAGACGATGCCATCGTAGAATTTGCGCTTCACCAAGGCCTTGATCTGGGCGACGTGCTTTGGTGCGAGATCGGGCCGCAGCTTGATGACGATTTTGCCGTGCTTGGTGGTCAAAATGACGGTGTTGTCGGCGTCGGCGCTCTCGGCGAACGCACTGGAGCCGATGAATACGGCGAAAGGCAAAGCCAGCGCGGCGCGGCGGCTCAATGTCATGGTTGACCTCTTCAAAGCTTGCACGCCCCCAGGGCGGCGGCTTGATAGCACGGGCGCGCGGCGACGCAACCTTTTGAGGGCGCTCGCAGCCGCCGGCATGAGGCTTGACGCCGCCCGCCATGCCCGGCAATCAGGCCGGCCCGGCGCTTTCGCCGGCAGAGTGGGCGCCCTTGGATACGCCTTTCAGACGCCTGCGCCATGCGCTTGATTATGCGGCCTTTCGCCTTGCGGCGGCGATTTTGGGAAGCCTGCCCATCGAGGCCGCCTCGAGCCTTTCCGGCGCCGGCTGGCGCTGGGTTGCGCCGCATCTCAAACGCCACAAAAGAGCCCTCGACAATCTCGCGGCGGCCTTTCCGGAAAAGAGCCTGGTCGAGCGCGAGAAAATCGCCCGCGACATGTGGGAGAACCTTGGCCGGACCTTCGCTGAATTCTTCCATCTCGACGAACTCAGCAGCGGCGATCGCGTCGCGCTCGATCCTTCGCCGCAATTTCAGAGCCTTCGTGCGGCGGCGCCCTCAGCGGTCGTCTGCGGCATGCATATGGGCAATTGGGAGGTCGTCGTCATCGCGGCGCTGCGCTGCGGGTTCAAGCCAGCCGGCGTCTATCAGAAAATAGCAAATCCGCTGGTCGACGAATATGTGCGGCGCGCGCGCGCGCCGTTCTATCCGGGCGGGCTCCTCGACAAGTCGCCGCGTACCGCCGTGCAATTGTTGCGCTACGCCAGAGGCGGCGGCTGCGCGGCCTTTCTCGCCGATCAGCGCGAAAGCCGCGGCCTCGCGGTTCCCTTCTTCGGCCGGCCGGCGCCCTCGACGCCTTTTCCGGCTTTGGTCGCCGAGACGCTCGACCTGCCGCTCTACGCGTTCCGTGTGAAGCGTGAGAAGGGCGCGCGCTTTTCGATCAAGACCGAGCCGGTTACGCGGCGACCGACGGGCGATCGCGAAGCCGACGTCGCGGCGACAACCGCCGCCCTGCAGGCGACCTATGAGCGCTTCATTCGCGACGCGCCCGAGCAATGGATGTGGGCGCATCGTCGCTGGGGCTGACCCTCCCCTTTCGCCGCAAGTCATGCGAAGAATGACCCAGATCGTCCGACGAAGCCTATGAAGGAATGTCTCTTTGCGTATCGCGACATGGAACGTCAATTCAGTCCGCCAAAGGCTGGGGCAGCTTCTTGCCTATTTGAAGGAGACGAGCCCGGACGCTCTTTGTCTGCAGGAGACCAAATGCCTCGACGAGCAGTTCCCACGCCTCGAGATCGAAGACCTCGGCTACAATGTCGCAACGCATGGGCAGAAAGGCTTCAACGGCG
>DASZFX010000049.1:0-3510 GCA_035939375.1 Roseiarcus sp. | reverse complement strand
GCTCGCGCCGCGATTTCCTGCGAGCGGGACGGACTGTCCGTCGGCGGCGTGCGGCTACTTGAGTGCGAAGAAAGCGGTCAGCGTTCATGGCGCCTGCGACCGATCGCTGACCTCAATCTCGAGTTGAGCGCCACCTATGGCCTCCCCGTTGATATCGCCTCGAAGGCCGCCGGGCTCGCCGGCGTTGCAGAAGCGCTCGACCGCGGCGATCTGGCGCTCGCCCAGATCGCGTCCCTTTGCTTGCAATTCCCCGATCCGCCGGACCTCCAGAAGTCGGCTCGCTCGAACGAGGACATGGAGGCGCTGGCGGCGCAACTTTTCTGGAGCGGGTTGCTCAAGGGAGATTGGGACGAGCTAGAACATCCGCGCTTGGGCGGACCGCCCAACGCCGGTTGGTTTGTCAGCACGCCAAAAGAGCCAAAGCTGCCGCGCGCTGGATGGCCGTCGAAAGCGGTGAACAGGAAAATTCGTGAAAGAATCGCAGAAATCACCCTGGCTCGAGCGGCGGGCGTGACGGCTCATGTCGCGCCGTTCTTCGACGTTGTCGCACTGGTCATCGACGCCTTGACAGCGTCGGAATTGAACGAGGGCGAGGATCGCATCACCGCCCAGATAAAGGCGAATTTCGATCCGCCGAAGACGCTGGAGGAGCTTCAAACACCGCCGGCGGATACGCTCGGCTATGAACAGCATCATATCGTCGAGCGAAACAAGGACAATGTGGCCAAGAACGGGGACGAACCCATCGAACCCCTCGACAAATTCGGCAGCGCCGCGATCGAGGATCCAAGTAACATTGTTTGGGTTCCCCGTCTGAAGCACGAAAAGATTACGGCCGATTACAACAGCATATACGAAGGCGGTAGTGACGACGATGAGAGCGGGAGCGACGACGAGGGCGGAGGCGACGCGTCACAACCTATCAAACGCCGCGTAATCAACCAGAAGAGCTTCGAAGATCAGAGGGCGGCGGGTCTGGAGGCGTTGAGGAAATACGGAGTTTTGAAATGAGCGCCGAGGACCTCGCCCATTTGGGCACGGACGAACTGATCCAGCGCTTTGTCACCACCGCCAAGGCGACGCCCACAATATATTCGAACAATTTGACGCCCGAATCCGCCAAGCGAACGCCTGAACGGCTTGCGCGTGTAGCGCAAATGCGGGCGCTGGCGACGGAATTGCTAAAGAGGAATCCGATCGACGATTTTCGCCGGCTGTTCGAGGCCGACGATCCTGACGTGCGGGGTTGGGCCGGATGGCAATTTCTTCTTGCAGATCCTGAATGGGCCAGCGCGACCCTCAGCGGGTTGTGCGTCGGCCTCACGACGCGCGAGACGCTTCACCTGACCAGGCGCGCGCGGCAGCGGCCGCCGCGGCATCCCGCCATCAAGGACATGTCCGACGACGCGCTTGTCGAGCGCTTCGAGGACGCAGCAACGCGCGAATATGCGACGCATTTCATCGACTACGCCAGCGATCGGCGCGACATGGCGATTCTCAACCGGATCATGGATGAAGTCTGGGCGGTCATCCAGGAATTAAAGGCGCGTGGCGCCGCAGCGAGGCTCCTGCCGTTCCTCGACCACCGTTTCAATACAGTGCGGCGGGAGGCGGCGGACGCGTGTCTGAGCGTCGAGCCCGATCGCGCGCAGGCGGTGCTTGAAGCCATCGTAGCAGGCAGTGATCTATGGGAAAGCTCCCACGCGGCCACTACGCTCGACAAGTGGCGTGGCGCCGGGCCGCTCGGCCGACCAGGAGGAGCAGCATAGACGCCTACGCCAACGCAAAGAGAGCAGGACAGACTCCTGCTTCGCACGCCTGAATGGAGACCGATGCTTTCTTGACCTCCCCGCTTGATCGCGGCTTTCTTCAACAGACGCGAAGGCCGCGCTGCCTGCGCAAAATAGAGAGGACCCCATGCTCTTTGCCAAGACAATCGTCGTCACCGGCGTTTCCTCCGGCATCGGCGCGCGCACAGCGGAGCTCCTCGCGCAGCTTGGCGCGGATGTGGTCGGCGTCGACATCAAGGCGCGTTCGGCGCCGCTCGGCGCCTTCGTCCAGGCCGATCTTGCTTCGCCTCAGTCGATCGCCGAGCTCACCGAGACGCTGCCGACGCCCATCGACGCGCTCTGCAATGTCGCCGGCCTCTCCGGCATGGTCGGCGCGGCCAAGACGCTGGCGGTCAATTTCTACGGGCTGCGCGCGATCAGCGAAGCGCTGGCGCCGCGCCTTCGCGAGGGCGGCGCGATCGTCAATGTCGCCTCCATCGCCGGTTATGGCTGGCGCGCCAACTTGGAGCGGGCCAAGGCGATGATCGCCCCGCCCGGCTTTCCCGACATCGCCGCGCTCCTCGCCGAGCACAAGGTCGCCGACGCCGAGGGCTATCCTTTGTCGAAGGAGCTGCTGCTGCTGTGGACGCTACGGGCCGCGCATCAACCTTTGTTCAAAGCGCGGGGCGTGCGCGTCAACGCTGTCAGCCCGGGCCCGGCGACGACGCCGATCCTGAAGGAATTTCGCGCCGTCTTCGGCGATCCGCGCGTCGACAGCGACATCGCGAGGGTCGGCCGCGCCGGCGCGCCGGGCGACATAGCGCCCGTCATCGCCTTCCTCTGTTCGGACGGCGCGCGCTGGATCAACGGCGCCAATGTGCCCGTCGACGGCGGCCTGGAGGCGTCGGTGAACGCCGAGGTCCTGGGGTTTTAAGCGCATCGATCACACTTCTCCCTTTGCCGGGAGAAGGCGTCGTGACGGATGAGGGGTCGAGCGAAGCGAGACGGCGCCGACCGTCAATTACGTACGCGATGTCGGCGCGCTTGCATTCGAATAGGGCCGGATTGACTGAGCGCCGCCGCGCTTCGCACGGCTACCCCCCATCAGACGGCTTTTGGCCGACACCTTCTCCCGCAAGGGGAGAAGGGAGCGCGCAACTCACCCGCCCCGCTTCCGCTCGATCGCGTCCCAGATCGCCGCCGCGAGATTCGGGCCGCCGACGCGCTCGATGGCGCGGATGCCCGTCGGCGAGGTGACGTTGATCTCGGTCAAATAGCCGTCGATCACGTCTATGCCGACGAACACCAGGCCCCGACGTTTGAGCTCCGGCCCGATCGTCAAGCAGATTTCGCGCTCGCGCTGCGTGAGCTCCGTCGCCAAAGCGGCGCCGCCGCGCGCCATATTGGCCCGGATGTCGTCGGCCGAGGGAACGCGATTGACCGCGCCGAGCGCCTCGCCGTCGACGAGCACGATGCGCTTGTCGCCCTTGGCGATTTGCGGAAGGAAGCGCTGCACGACCCAGGGCTCGCGAAAAGTCGCGGCGAAGAGATCGTAGAGCGAGCCGAAATTGGCGTCCTTCGCGGCGATCTTGAAGACGCTGGCGCCGCCGTGGCCGTGCAGGGGCTTCATCACGACCTCGCCCTGTTCGGCGCGGAAGGCCTCGATGGCGTCGCGATCGCGCGAGATCAGCGTCGGCGGCATCAATTGCGGGAAATCCATCACGAAGAGCTTCTCAGGCGC
>DASZFX010000048.1:0-7102 GCA_035939375.1 Roseiarcus sp. | reverse complement strand
ACTGGGTGATCCTTATATAGCCGATGTCGCCGCCTTCGATATGCGAACGTACCGACTGAATCTTGATCACGTCGCGGACGATCTTGATGTCTAGCGCCTCTTTCTTCGGCCCACGTAAGATCTTCAGCTTGACCGGCGTATTGACCGCGCCGCGCATCTTGTCGACCGCTTGGTTGAGGGTCATGCCCTGCACCTGATCGTCATCGATCGCGGTGATGATGTCGCCGGAGAGAACGCCCGCCTTGAACGCCGGCGTATCGTCGATCGGGGTGACCACTTTGATGAGCCCGTCCTCCTGGGTCACCTCAATGCCAAGGCCGCCGAACTCGCCCTTGGTCTGCACCTGCATTTCTCGGAAGCTCTTGGCGTCCATGTAGCTCGAATGAGGATCGAGCGAGGACAGCATGCCGTTGATCGCCGACTCGACGAGCTTGCCCTCGTCGGGCTTTTCAACATAGTCGGTGCGGATTTTCTCAAAAACATCGCCGAACAGATTGAGCTGGCGATAAGTGTCCGCCGCCGCGGCGAAAGCCGAACCATGCGCAAGCAGGGACGTGTGAGAGCCGATTGTCGCCGCAGCGGCGCCGATCGCGGCGCCGAGAACCAAATAGGAAACCTTCCGCATCATCCGCGCGCCTTTTCAATGTCAGCCTTGGTCCACCACGGCCCAGGATCGATCGCCGCCCCATCTTTTCTGAATTCGATATAAAGAATCGGCTGAGCGGCGCCAATAGCGACCGAGGTCGCCGTACGCGTTGTTCCGCCGCCCATCGTTCCGACGGGCTCTCCCGCGAGCACAAACTGTCTGGCTACGACGTTGATTCGATCCATACCCGCCAGGACCACATAGTAACCGCTGCCGGCGTTGATGATCAAGAGTTGGCCGTAGCTGCGATAGGGTCCTGAAAAGACAATTGAACCATCCACAGGCGAGGAGACCGTCGCCGAGGAGGGCGTGGCGATCGACACGCCCTTTTCGATCCCGCCATAAGCATCTGACGCGCCGAAGGCTTTGACGATCGTGCCGGCGGCCGGCAGGTCCAGCGTGCCTTTGGCGTCGGCGAAGGCGAGGACCGGTTTCAACCGCGCCGGATCCCTGGCCTGGGCCGCGGCGGCGCGGCTTTGCACCTCGGCGGCCGCCGCCTCGTCGCTCTGCCGCGTAGAATCGCCTTGCCGCGTTGAGTCGGCGCCCGCCTTGCCGGCCCCGCCCTGGCCTTCAAATCCAGCGATCAAATCTTTGAGAGTGGCGGCCTGGCGCGCCAGGTCCGCCGCGCGGTCGCGTTCGGCGTTCAAGGCCTGTTCGGCCTCGGCGAGCGATTGCTGGCGCGCCTCGATCAGGGCCGCTAGCCGCTTCCGGTCTTCGGCGAGCCCTTGGGCGCGTTTGGCGAGGTCGGCTTGTTCGGCGGCGATCGATTTGCGCAATTTCGCCAATTCATCAAGGTCGTCGGCAAGCGCCTGGGTCTCGGCTCTAAGTTCTGGAACGACCGCGCCGAGTAAAATGGCGGCTCGAATCGCCTGGGCCATGTCTTGCGGGCGCACCAATATGGCGGGCGGCGGATCGCGACCCATGCGCTGGAGAACCGCCAGCACGTCGGCAATGACGCCGCGTCGATTGTCGAGCGATTTGCGCATCGCGCCTTCGGTGTCGGTCAGCGTCGCCAGCCTTTGATTGGCGGCGTTCGCCTGGCGCTCATTCTCCTGAACCCTCGCGGTCGTCTCGATCAGCGCGGCATTCAGTCGAGAGCGATCAGCTTTCAGCGCCTCGACATCCGCCTCGATGCGCCGGCGCTGCTCCTCGGAGGCGCGCATCGTGTCTTCGACGCCGCGCAACTCGTTCTGATGCGTCGTTTTTTCATCGCTCTGGGCGGTCGGGGCCGGCGTTTGCGCCTCGGCCGGCGCGGCGATGACGATCAGGCCGGCGATCATCGCGGCCCGCGCGCTTTTGAGCGCCGCAGCCGCGTCTTGCGCAAAGGGCCGGAGAAATCTCATCGCGTCGAATTCTATGGGGGAAAAGCTTACCAATAAGGCGCCTTCAAAGCCGATGATAGGGATGGCCGGCCAGGATGGTCAGCGCGCGATAAGCTTGTTCGGCGGCCATGATTCGCGCGAGTTGATGCGGCCAGGTCATGGCGCCGAAGGCGATCACACGTTTCGCCTCGGCGCGCAGGTTGGCGTCCAGCCCGTCAGGCCCGCCGATGACGAGAACATAGGCCGTTTCGCCGCTGTCGCGAGCCGCCGCGATGTCGGCGGCGAAACCGGCGCTGGCGAGCGACTTGCCGCGCTCGTCGCAAAGAACAATCCTGGCGCCTTCGGGGAGAATGGCGCGAATCGCGCGCGCCTCCTCATTCTGGCGATCTTCCGGCCGGCGCGCGCGTCCTTCGTCGAGTTCGCGAAAATCGACGCCGCCAATTCCAACGGCGCGCGCCATGTCGACGAGCCGCTTGGCGTAGCGCTCGAACAATTGGCGCTCCGGGCCGGCCTTGAGACGGCCGACCGCTACAAAGAGCAAACGCAAGGCGCGAGCCCTTGAACTCTTTGGCCTCGCGAGGCCAAATCTAGGTCGCCCGGGCCTGCCGCCTCTCGCCGGGACGATCGGCGCCCCACATTTTCTCGAGGTTATAGAACTTACGAACCTCTGGCCGGAAAATATGGACGATGGCGTCGGTGGCGTCGAGCAGGACCCAGTCGCCATGGGGCAGGCCTTCGATGCGAGGCGCGGCCAGGCCGCGCGCTTTGAGGGCCTTGATGAGGCGATCGGCGATCGCTCCGACATGGACGTTGGAGCGCCCGGTTGCGATCACCATGAAATCAGCGAGGGTGGTTTTGCCGCGCAGATCGATCGAGACGATGTTTTCCGCCTTGGCGTCTTCGAGACTGGTCGTGATCGTCTGGGCGAGGAGGCCGGCGTCGGATTCGACGGAACGGGAAGCCGGCGGCAGCGGCTCGGCGGCCGCTTCACGGGGTGGCGAGAAAGTCAGTGTCTTGGCCCTCCTTCAGACCGCCGGATGAAAGGCGGCCTTCATGAAACATGAGCCGTAGCGGCGCGCTTTTCAACCCGCCTGACGGCGGCTCCGTCGCGCCGAATCGCGCTCGAGGAAAGCATAGACCGAGGTCCATGAAGAAAGATGAACGCCGGCGCCTGGCGCATGGCGAAATCAGCGGCCTGGCTCTCGGCGACCCGAAATTTACCCAGAAAACCGCCGGCGTGGCCGCTGAGGGCCCGAAAAGTCGATCCTGGCCGGTCGACCACGGCAATGGGGACCTGCTCGGCGACCTTCGACCAACGCCGCCATCGATGGAACTGGCGCAAGTTGTCCGCGCCCATGATCCAGACGAAATGGACGCTCCCGGCGCGCCGGCGCAGGAATTCGATCGTGTCGGCCGTGAAGCGGGCGCCAATTTCGGCCTCGAAGCCGGTCACGGCGAGGCGAGGATCGCGGGCGAGGGCGCGCGCCGAGGCGAGGCGCTCGGCGAGACTTGGCAACGAATCGTTCCGCTTCAGCGGATTGCCGGGCGTCACCAGCCACCAAATCCGATCGAGCCGCAGCCGCTTTAAGGCGTAGAGGGAGATGACGAGATGCCCTTCATGCGGCGGATTGAACGTGCCGCCGAGGAGCCCGATCCGCTGACCTGGGCTCCAGCGAGGCAGACGCGCGATCATGCCGGCGGGTCTTGCGTCGGCTTCTCGAGCACGATCTGCACTTCAATGCAGGCCGCCGGCAATCGTGCGCCCAGCCAGCGGTTGAAGGCCCACCAGGTCCGGTGCTCTTCGAGCGGGCGCAACAGCCCGCCGGAGATGACGCGAAAGCCGCGGGCGTCGACGAAACGCAGCTTGGAATAGAAGAGCAGCGCTGACTTGACGCTGGCCAAGGTGAAAGCCTGAACGTGATCGCGCCGGCGCGTCGAGCGCAGCAGGCGATCGAGCCTCGGCACCAGGTGGCGGCGGGCGAGGTGGAGCGGCGGCAAGAATATCGGGACGCCGACGAACGCCCGACCGCCGGGTTTTAAAAGGCGGCCGATCGTCTCCATCGGAACGCGCAATTCGCATAGATGCTCCAGAACCTGCTCGCAGATCACCACATCATACGAGGCGGAGGGCAGTTCGGGGTAGCCTGCTGTCAGATCGCCGATAAAGAGGCTTCGGTAGAGCTTCTCGTCAACTTTGTATCGCCGGTCGACGTCAGCGCCGTCGATGTCGACGGCGCCAAAATGAGGCCGAGCCCGCAAATGAAGCGGCGAGGCCCCAGCGCCGGCGCCGATGTCGAGAATGGAAAGCCTGCGCCCTTGCCGCGCCGCGGCGCCGGCGAGGGCGTCAATGTCATGGGCGAGCGCATCATAACGCGCCTGGCGGAGGCTGTAGCGCTGCGGACGCCTGGGATCGACGCCAAAGGCGAGGCGGCGCGGCGCGTGTTTTTGCTCAGTCATGGTCGAAATCGCCAAGGCGCGGGCACGAATAGCGCATTTCGCGCAAGAGAACAGCGGCCTCGACGGCCAATAGCACAAATATCGAAATCGGGTCGACGAGCCCGCGACGGGCTCAAATCACGCCCTGGGCGGCCAGGAGCTCGGCCTGCCGCTCGGTCGTCAGGGCGTCGACGATTTCGTCGAGACCCTCGCCCTCCATAAGCCTGTCGAGCGCATAGAGGGTCAGATTGATGCGATGATCGGTGACGCGGCCTTGCGGAAAATTATAGGTGCGAATGCGCTGTGAGCGGTCGCCCGAGCCGACCTGGGATTTGCGGTCCGCCGCCCGCTCCTGATCCGCCCGCTGCCGCTCGACGTCGAGAATGCGCGAACGCAAGAGGGCCATCGCTTTGGCTTTATTGCGATGCTGCGAACGCTCCTCCTGCACGGCGACGACGATTCCGGTCGGCAAATGGGTGATGCGGATCGCCGATTCGGTCTTGTTGACGTGCTGGCCGCCCGCGCCGCTGGAGCGCATCGTATCGATCTTGAGGTCCCCCTCGTTGAGGACGAGATCGATCTCCTCGGCTTCCGGCAGCACGGCGACAGTCGCGGCGGAGGTATGGATGCGCCCCTGCGTCTCAGTCGCCGGAACCCGCTGCACGCGGTGGACGCCGCTTTCGAACTTGAGTTTCGCATAGGCGCCGCGCCCCATAATCTCGGCGATGATCTCCTTGTAGCCGCCCGCCGTCCCTTCGCTCATCGAGACGACCTCGACCTTCCAGCGTTTGGACTCGGCGTATTTGAGGTACATGCGGAAGAGATCGCCGGCAAAGAGCGCGGCCTCGTCCCCGCCCGTTCCAGCGCGCACTTCGAGAATGACATTGCGCTCGTCAGCGGCGTCCTTGGGCAGCAAAGCGAGGCGAATGGCCTGCGTCATTTCGCCGATTTCCCTTTCGGCGCTGACAAGCTCGTCGCGCGCCAAGGCGCGCATTTCGCCGTCCGTCGCCGGATCGTCGATGAGCGCCCTAAGTTCGGCGCGCTCCTTCGCCTTGGCGCGGTAGGCATTGATCGCGGTCACGACCGGATCAAGCTCGGCAAGCTCCCGCGACAAGGCGGCATAGCCGCCGGCGCCGCCTTCGGCGAGGCGCGCGCCGATTTCCTTATGCCGGCGCAAGATGAGATCGAGATTGTCGTTCGGCGCCATTCAGAGACGCACGCCAAGCTGTTCGGCCAAGGCCGTCAACGGCCCGCGCAAAGTAGGGGCGTCGCCGCTGCGCGCCAGCAACTCAGCCGTTCGGCTGGACGCCTCGGCGACGTCAAGCGAAAGGACCATGGCCTTGACCGGGCCGATCGAGGTCGCCGACATCGACAGGCCGCGATAGCCGAGCGCGATCAGCGTCATCGCTTCGAGCGTGCGCCCGCCGATCTCGCCGCAAAGCGTGACGGGCTTGCCGGCGCGGCCTCCCGCTTCCGCAATCGCCGCCAGTGCGCGCAGGAACCCCGCCGACAACGTATCGAAACGCGCCGCGACCCGCCGATTGTCGCGATCGGCGGCGTAGAGATATTGCAGCAGATCGTTGGAGCCGACGGAAAGGAAATCGGCGCGTTCAGCGATTTCTTCAAGTTGCCAGAGCAGCGAAGGGACTTCGACCATGACGCCGAGTTTGACGTCGGCCGGGCGAGGGCGTCCGCAGCGATCGCTGAAGGCGAGTTCGCGATCGAGCAAGGCGCGGGCGGCGGAGAATTCGTCGACGCTCGACACCATCGGCAGCATGATGCGCAGGTTCCGGCCGGCGGCGGCGCGCAACATCGCGCGCAATTGCGTGCGCAGGAGCGCCGGCTTGTCGAGGCCGATGCGGATCGCGCGCCAGCCGAGCGCCGGATTTTCCTCTTCCGGCCCCTTCATATAGGGCAGGACTTTGTCGCCGCCGATATCGAGGGTGCGAAACGTGACGGGCCGGTCGCCGGCCGCATTCAACACCGTCTCATAGAGTTGTTGCTGGTCGGCGAGACGGGGAAAGCGCGAGGCCAGCATGAATTGCAGCTCGGTGCGGAAAAGGCCGATCGATTGCGCCCCGGTCTCGGCGAGATGCGGCAGGTCGACGATCAGGCCCGCATTCATGTGCAGTTCGACGACGACGCCGTCGCGCGTCACCGCAGGCGTATCGCGCAATTGGCGATATTGCTCCTGCCGGCGCGCGCGCAGGCGCGCCTTTTCGGCATAGGCCGCCTCAACATCGGGAGGCGGGCGCAATTGAACTTCGCCGGTCGCGCCATCGACGATGATGGCGTCGCCCTGCTCGGCGATTTCAGAAATATTGGCGACTTCGCTGACCGCGGGAATCGAAAGAGCGCGCGCGACGATCGCCACATGGCTTGCCGCTCCCGCCTCTTCGAGCACCAAGCCGCGCAAGCGATGGCGATCATAGTCCAGCAAGGCCGCCGGCCCCATCGAGCGGGCGACGAGAATGGCGTTTTCCGGCAATTCGCTCGGCTCAAGGATCAGGCTCTGGCCGGCGAGTTGGTGCAGCAGGCGGTTGGCGAGATCGTTGAGATCGTGCAGCCGGTCGCGCAGGTAGGGGTCGGTTTGGCGTTGCAGCCTGGCGCGAGAATCGTTCATCACCCGCTCGACCGCCGCCTCCGCGGTGAGGCCGCTCATCACCGCTTCGTTCAAACGGCGCAGCCAGCCGCGGTC
>DASZFX010000047.1:0-2737 GCA_035939375.1 Roseiarcus sp. | reverse complement strand
TGTCGGGGCGGCCCTGACCGCTCATCCGCTGGTCGCCGGCGTGCTGTTCACCGGTTCGACCGAAGTCGCGCGCCACATCCAACGCGCGCTCGCCAAAAGGCTTGGGGCCGACGGCGCGCCGATCCCGCTCATCGCCGAGACCGGCGGTCAGAACGCGCTGATCGTCGATTCGTCCGCCCTCGCCGAGCAGGTCGTCGCTGACGTCATCGCCTCGGCCTTCGATTCGGCGGGACAGCGCTGCTCGGCGGCGCGCGTTCTCTGTCTGCAAGAGGACATCGCCGACCGTACGATCGCCATGCTCAGGGCGGCGATGGCCGAGCTCAAAATCGGCTCGCCCGACCGCCTGTCGACGGACATCGGTCCGGTGATCTCGATGGAGGCGAAACGCAATCTCGAAGGACACATCGCGGCGATGCGCGAGCGCGGCTTCCCCGTCCATGCGCCGTCGCTCCCGGAAGATTGCGAAGACGGCGTCTTCGTCGCCCCGACATTGATCGAGATCGACGCAGTCGGCGACCTCACGCGCGAAGTGTTCGGCCCGGTTCTGCATGTGTTGCGCTATCGGCGAGACGGGCTTGCGCCGCTTCTCGATCAAATCAACTCATCGGGCTACGGTCTCACAGGCGGCGCCCATTCGCGCATCGACGCGACGATCGCCCTCATCAGCGAAGGCTTGTCGGTCGGCAATATCTATATCAACCGCAACATCATCGGCGCGGTCGTCGGCTCGCAGCCCTTTGGCGGCCATGCGCTTTCGGGAACCGGGCCGAAAGCGGGGGGTCCGCTCTATCTCAAGCGCCTGCTTGGCGCTGCGCCGGCCGATTGGCCGCCTCTTAGCGAATCGCAGCGGCCCTCGGCATTGCGTGAACTCGTCGCGTGGCTCGCGGACAGCGGGCGCGATGGGCTGGCCCGCCGCTGCGGCGAGGTCGCGGCGCATTCGCGCCTCGGTGCCGCGATCGAAATGCCTGGGCCGGTGGGCGAGCGCAATCTCTACCGGCTCGGTTCGTGCGGAACGGCGCTCTGTCACGCGGCAAGCGACGAGACGGCGATCGTGCAGCTCGCCTGCGCTTTCGCGACAGGCAATCGCGCTGCGCTGGGCGGCCCCGCCGGGATCAAGCTTTTCGAAACCCTGCCGGCGCGGCTGCGCGAGGAGACGGCGCTTGCGGATGAGGCGACGAGCGGCGACGTCGTGATGACCGACGCCGAGGGCGAGGCGCTCCTTGCGCTTCTCGCGAAGGTCGCGGCGCGAGAAGGGCCCATCGTCAGCGTCCACGCTCTTTCGCGCGCCGGGTTCGATCGCGGCGAAATCTGGCCGTGCGACTTTTTGTTGATCGAGCAATCCGTGACGATCAACACGACCGCGGCCGGCGGCAACGCCAGCCTGATGTCAATCGGCTGAGCGCAGCTTGCGCCACTCGACAAAGAGCGCGCTCTGGCCCAGCGCGGCGCAATCGTCAGGCGCGGTCTCGAAGGCAACGCCCAGAATCCTACCGGCCTCGCAATAGCGTCGGGTCAGCGTCGGGGAGCCGATAACGGTCGGATTTGCGCCGCGCGTCGCGGCCGCATGAATCTCGGCGCCGATGAGCAGGCCGGAGAGATATTCTGGCAATTGCTCGGCGCTCAATCGGTCGAAAAGGCCGAGCGTTCGGGTCATGAACAAGGCGTGGAGAAGATCGCCAGGGGCGGCCAACTGCTGGGCAGCGCGAACGCCGGCGGCGAATCCGTCGCTGTCCTCCCGCCCGGCTTTGATCAGCCGCGCCAGGATCGTGTGATCGCGCAACGCGGCATAGGCGTCGCCGGTCATATAGGTCGCGAACGAGACGATCCGGCCCCCCTCTACACGGGCCCATTTCGAATGGGTGCCCGGCAGGACGAAAGCGCCCGCAGCGCGGCCGGAGGCGGCAAGCGCGCCGAATACCTGCGTTTCTTCGCCGCGCATCACGTCCGGCCCGGACGATCCCTCTTCCAAAAGCACGCCGGGAACGACGCCGATCTCGCCAAGCCCCTTGCTTTTGATCGTAATGATCGCGGCCGCCGTTTCTTTCAGGCCCGCGGGCGTGCGGACATAGGGCGCCTCGACCCAGCCCTGGCGCGAGCCGATCATGCCCGAAAGCAGGATCGGCGGCGACGCGCCCGCCCGACGCCAGGGCTTGAGAAGGCTCGTCAGCAGTGTTTCGTGCTCCCCGGCCGCGATGCTCTGAACGCCACGCGGCGATTCGATCCGATCGAGAATCGCGCCCCTCGGGCCGATGGAATAGGCGCGAAAAGAAGTCGTGCCCCAATCGACGGCGATGAGCGTTGGCGCGTGCTTCGACAAGATCGCCCCTTTCTGCGCCGCCCAGGCCTGCCGCCGTGCGAATTCGCGGGCCCGATTAGGCGATGGTTAACCAAGCCAGGCGCATTCGCCGAGACCCGTCATTCCTGGGCAATGAGTTAACGCGTTCGAAACGCGCGCGAAAGTAGCGTGCGGCCATTCCGACGAGTGGGAAGCGGAGCTTTGCCGGAGTGGAAAAACTGGAGCAAATTTGTGACGATTATAACCTTGACAAAAGTGGCGCAAGATGTAGGATGCTTAGCATTAGGAGCCTCCGATGTCTGCCGAACTTCAAGACGACCGTTTCACTAACGAAGCCATAGCCCGCGAAGCCCTAGAAGCCGTCATTTGGCCGGCTGGTCCGATTTGCCCGCATTGCGGTAATGCCGACGCTTCCAAGATCGCCAAGTTGTCCACAAAAAG
>DASZFX010000046.1:0-6684 GCA_035939375.1 Roseiarcus sp. | reverse complement strand
CGCGACGGGTCCGAGAAAAGAGACGCGCTGAATGGCCGCGCGTATCAGCGTCGCGATCCTTCGTCCCTACGCGACATTGCCGTCGGAAGGCGGCGTCAACGATCGCTACGTCAATCTCTGCGAGAAGCTCGCAGAGCTCGGCGTTGCGACGGAATTTTTCTGCTCGGACTTCGTGCACAATTCCAAGCAGCGCCGCTCGCCTTCCGCGCTGGCGCTCAACGCCGCGCGCCTCCCGTATTTGAGACAGGTTCGCTCGATCGCCTATCGGCGCAACGTCTCGGCGGCGCGTATCGCCCATGAGGGCCTGTTCGGGATCAAGGCGATCTGGCGCCTTGTTCGCGGATCGCGACCGGATATCGTCGTCGTCGGCGAGCCGCTCTTTCTCGTCGGTTGGATCGCGCTTGCCTATGGCCTCGTCTTCCGCACGCCGATCATCGCCGATCTGATCGATCTCTGGCCGGAAGCGGACACGCTGACGTATAAAGGGCTCGCGGGCGCTTTGCGCAAGGCGACTTATGGCGCGCTGATCGCCTCGCGCGGGCTGCGCTTGCGCTGCTATCGGGCCGCGTCCTTCGCCTCGCGCTCCTACGCGCAGCGGCTGGCGCCGGGCGCTGCGGCGCCCGTCTTCTATTGGGGTTCGCAACTGTCGCCGCGCAGCGCGCGCTCGGCGTCGGCCGGGCCGATCGTCGCCGTCTATGCCGGATCGCTGGGCGTCGGCTACGACATCGAGACCCTGCTTCAGGCGGCGGCGATCATTCAGCTGAGCGAGACGCCGCTCCGCATCGTGGTCGCGGGCGACGGTCCGAAGCGCGATGACGCGCTCAGCGCGAAGGCGCAAGGGGCGATCGAATATCTTGGTCAGTTGAATCGCGACGAATTGATCGAGACGTACGAAAAAGCCGATATCGGCCTCTTGCCGTACCAGGCCGGCAGCAAGGTCGCGATGCCGATCAAATTCTTCGACTATGTGAATTTCGGCCTCTATGTCGTCTCCAGTCTGGCGATGGAGGCGCAGGACACCATCGCCGAAAGGGCGATCGGCCTTTCCTATGCCCCTGGAAATGCGCAGGATCTCGCCGCGAAACTGATCGCAGCCGCGCAAGATCGCGCCGCCCTGGCGAGGGCGAGAGCCCCATGCGCCGCGCTTGCGCAAGAATTCGCCGTCGATGCGCAATATCGGCGTTTCGCGCGTTTCGTGGTTGAAAACGCCCGCGCCCCTTCGCCTTAAGGCGACCGGACGGGTCGATAGGAAGGTTCAAGGCAAGGCCAAGGCCGCCTCGACCTCGTCGACGCCGAGATCGGCGAGATTGTCGCGTTTGAGCCAGCGCGACGCGCGGCCGCGCGGGGCGGAGCGTTTTTCGTCCGTGTGGGACGACATCAGGGTCAAAGTCGGCGCGCCGATCCTGGCGCTTAGGAAGACCGGCCCGGTGTCGTTGCCGACGACAGCCGCCGCGGCGCGCGCAAGACCGGCCAATTGGAACAGGCTGGTGCGTTCGGAAAGATCGATCGCGTCGCGGAACTTTGCGACCACCGCATCAATGGTCGCGCGGTCGGCCCTCGTTCCGGCCAAAGCCACGCGATAGCCGCGCGCGGCAAGGCGCGCGCCGAGCGCCGCATAGCGTTCCGCCGGCCAGCGCTTTTGCGGCAGATGCGGCGAACAGCCCGGCGCCATCAGAACGAACGGCCTCGCAGGCGCGAGATCGGCGACATCGTCGGCCAACCAATCAAGCTCCGCTTCGCCGGCCGATGGCGCGCCCGCGCTCTGCAAATGCAGGCGTATTCGTTCGACATTGCCCGCCTCGGGCGGATAGGGCGGCTCGGGAAAGGCGCAGCCTTGCGCCTTGCCGACCCAGGGCGGGCCGTTGCGCCCGCCGATTGCGTAAAAAAGCACCGAGCTGCGGCGGTTGTATTGCATGTCATAGACGCGAGCGAACCGCGCGCGCCGCAGGCGCCCGATGAGACGCGCCCAAAGGAGAAACTGCGTCCAGCGCGGCCGCCCGTCCGTCCAGACTTCGTCGAACCAGGGCGCGCGCCGGGCCAGCGGCGCAAACGGCGGGGTCGTCAACAGAATGATCCGCGCCCCGGCGTGATAGGCCCGAATGTCGTGAAAAGCGTCGAAAGTCTGGATGAAGTCGCCCAGGGCGCCGAGCTTGATGACCAGGATGGCTTCGCTCCCGTCTCCAGGCGCCACGGAAAACCTCTCCAATGCGCGCCCTTTGGCGCATGTCCCGCCTTCTACGGCGCAAGCGGCGCCGTGGAAAGCCGGCGATCTCTTGACCGAAGGGCCGTGTTCGATTAGCGAACACTATTGGTCGAGAAGAGCGCCTTGGACGATCTCAGAGTTCCGCTCCCTGAAGGCTCGACGCCGCAATCGCCCGCTGGCGTCGACAAGGAATTCATGGCGACCCTGGCCAAGGGCTTGGCGGTCATCCAGGCCTTCGGCGCGGAACGGCCGAGCCTGACCCTGTCGCAGGCCGCCGCGGCCGTCGGCCTGTCGCGGGCGACGGCGCGGCGCGTCCTTCGCACGCTGGCCGAACTCGGCTATGTCGAGCAGGACGGCCGGAATTTCGCGCTTGCGCCGCGGGTGCTCGAACTCGGCTTCTCGTACCTCTCGGGTCAGAACTGGATCGACCGCGCCCAGCCCTTGATGAAGGCGCTCAGCGAGGAATTGCAGGAATCGTGCTCTGCCTCGGTGCTGCAAGGCGGCGAGATCATCTATGTGGCGCGGGTGCAGACGCGTCGCATCATGGCGAGCTCGATCGCCGTCGGCGCCCGCCTCACAGCCTTCCACACGTCGATGGGCCGCATCCAGCTTGGCTATCTCGCCGACGACGAACTGTGGCGCCGTTTGCGCGCGGCGCGCATCGAGCCGATGACGCCAAGCACGATTACAGACCTGCGCGCCTTGTTCGAGCGCATCAAAGAAGATCACGCGCGCGGCTTCTCGATCGTCGACGAAGAGTTGGAGAAGGGCCTGCGCTCGATTTCGGTGGCGCTGACGAGCCGGCGCGGGCGCCCGATCGGCGCCGTCAATGTCAGCGCGCATAGCAATCGCACGACACGCAACGAGATGCGCGAACGCTTCCTGCCGCGCCTTCGAGAGATCGCGCAGCAAGTGGCGGTGCTGACGGAATAGGGCCCGCGGCGGTCGGTTCGACCTCAGGCTATGCAGCGGCGTCGCCGCGCTCTAGCGATCGTGCTTCGGCGAACGCGTGCGACGGGCGGCGCGCAGGCGCGCCAGGGCCTCCCCGGCGGGGACGCCAAGGCCCAGATCGTCCATGTGCTCGTCGACGCCCTTTTCGCTTTTGCCGCCTTTGGCGAATTTGTCCTTCAGCCATTTCTGCACCACAGCGTCACGAGCTTGCAAGGTGCGCAGCCCGTCGCGAATGACCTCGCTTTCCGTCGCATATTCGCCCGAGGCGACTTTCGCCCGGACCATTGCCGCCATGTCGTGGGTTAGCGTGATGCTCATGGGCCGTGTGTTGCGCGCCAAGGCGAATTTCCTTTGCCGACGGAGATCGCGTTGTGTATGATTAAATCATACACTCCCTATTGCGCCAAATATATGCAAAATCGATCGGAAAATCTGAGGGCGTTTTTCGCCCGCTATGTCGCGGCGTGCGGCGGCGTCCGCGGAAGCCAAATCGAGCAGGCCTTTGCAACGGTAAGACGCGAGGCTTTCGCCGGCCCTGGCCCGTGGTCGATCTATCTTCTTGGCGTGGGCTATATCGATACGCCGGACGACGATATGGCCTTTCTCTACCAGGACACGCTGGTCGCCTTGGACGTCAAACGGGGCGTCAATATAGGCCAGCCGAGCGCGCACGCCCGCTGGCTCGGCGCGCTCGATCTTCGCGAAGGCGAGGTCGTGCTGCAGGTCGGCGCCGGCACGGGATATTACACGGCGATCCTCGCCCATCTGGTCGGCGGCGAGGGGCGCGTCCACGCCTATGAGATCGACCCGCGTTTCGCCTCGCGCGCCCGCAAGAATTTGCAAGACCTACCCCAGGTCGTCGTGCAGGCGCGATCAGGCATTGTCGATGATTTGCCGAAGGTCGACGCGATATACGTTTGTGCTGGCATCACGCAACCGTGCTGGGCGTGGCTGGACCCTTGCGGCCTGGCGCAAGGCTGATCTTCCCGCTGCAAGCCGAGGGCGCCATGGGCGGCATGCTGAGGATCCAACGCGCCGAGCAGGGTTCGATTTGGCCGGCGCGATTCGTCGCGAAGGCGGCTTTCATTCCGTGTTCGGGACCGCAAGACGCGGAAGCCGGCCGCCGCCTGACCGCAACCTATGCTCACGGCGGCGCCAAGGCTGTTCGATCCTTCCGCTTGGACGAGCCGACCGACGGCACGTGTTGGTTCGCCGGCGATGGATGGTGGCTCTCCACTTTCGACCCTCGCGAGACGTCGGGGTCTGATCCAATCATCGTTCCCCGGTAGAGGCCCCGAATCATCGGATCCATCTTGACACCTGCGCCCGCGCCAACTAACAATTTTCAGTCGTTCGGATACCGCACACATGTTCGATAATCGAACATATTTAAAACGGCCGACTACGAATCGAGCTTAGCGCCGACGAGGGTCGACCTCGGACAAAGGGGGAACCGCATGGAAGAGCGGACAGGCGCGGCGCCGGCCCACGCGCGAGGCGCATCTCACGCGACCGGTCTCAGGCCCATGACGGGCGCTGAGTATCTCGAAGAACTGCGGGACGGCCGCGAGGTCTATATCTACGGCGAGCGGGTCAAGGACGTCACCACCCATCCGGCTTTTCGCAACACCGCGCGCATGGTGGCCCGGCTTTATGACGCGCTTCATGACGAGAAGCGCAAGAGCCGCTTGTTGGCGCCGACCGACACCGGCAACGGCGGCTTCACCCACGCCTTTTTCAAGGCGCCCAAAACTGCGGAGGATCTCATTGCCGGGCGCAACGCGATCGCCGAATGGGCGCGCCTCACTTACGGCTGGATCGGCCGCGCGCCCGACTACAAGGCTGCGTTCCTTGCGACGCTTGGCGCCAACGCCGATTTCTATGACCCCTATCAGGACAATGCGCGGCGCTGGTACCGTTTCAGTCAGGAGCGCGTGCCCTTCATCAATCACGCGATCATCCATCCGCCCATCGATCGCGATCGGCCGGCCAACGAAGTCGGCGATGTTTGCGTTCACGTGGAAAAGGAGACCGACGCGGGCATCGTCGTGTCAGGCGCGAAAGTGGTCGCCACCGGCTCGGTTCTGACCAACTACACTTTCGTGGCCCATCATGGGCAGCTTCCCTTGCAAGATAATAAATTCGCCGTCGTGTTCATGACGCCGACCAATGCCAAGGGCGTGAAGTTCCTTTGCCGCACGTCCTATGAAATGACCTCCACGGTCATGGGCAGCCCGTTCGACTATCCGCTGTCCTCCCGCCTCGACGAGAACGACGCCGTCTTCATCCTCGACAAAGTCTTGGTGCCTTGGGAGAACGTTTTCGTCTACGGCGATATCGAAAAAGCCAACAATTTCTTCCCACGGACCGGTTTCCTGTCGCGATTCGTCGTTCACGGCTGCACGCGACTCGCCGTCAAGCTCGATTTCATCTTGGGCTTGCTGCTCAAGGCGACGGAAGCCATGGGCAGCAAGGATTTTCGCGGCGTTCAGGTCAACATCGGCGAGGCGCTCGCATGGCGCAACCTGTTCTGGGGCCTGTCCGACGCAATGGTGCGCGATCCACGGCCTTGGATCGGCGACTACGTGCAGCCCAACGCCGATCCGGGCAACGCCTATCAGGTCGTCTCCACCATCGCCTACACCAAGGTGAAGTATCTGATCGAGCAAATCGTGGCGTCGGGTCTCATCTATCTCAACAGCCACGCCCGCGACTTCAAGAACCCGGAAATACGGCCGTATATCGATCAGTACATGCGCGGCTCCAACGGCTATAAAGCTGAGGAGCGCGTGAAGCTGATGAAACTCCTATGGGATAGCCTCGGCACCGAGTTTGGCGGCCGCCACGAATTATACGAGATCAACTACGGCGGCGCGACCGAGCAAATTCGGCTGTTCAACTACTGGGGCGCCTTGGCTTCCGGCAACGCCGAGAAGTTCAAGAGTTTCGCCGAAGAATGCATGGCCGAATATGACTTGAACGGCTGGCGCGCGCCTGATCTCGCCGACCCCGGCGAGTTCAGCTATCATGACAAACATCATGCGCAATGACGCCAAAACCCTTTCTCCCCACGCCAAAGCCAAAATCGAACCGCAGCTTTTTCGCCGGACGATGGGCGCCTTCGCCACCGGGGTCACGGTCATCACGGTCGACGCCGGCGGAGCGACCCACGGCATGACCGCCAATGCGTTCATGTCGGGTTCGCTCAATCCCCCGCTCTGCGTCGTCTCGATCGCCAAGCGCGCCCATACGCACGCCATGCTCAGGCAGTCCGGCCGCTTCGGCGTCAATATTCTCGGCGCCGATCAGCAGGACCTTGCGATTTTCTTCGCGGGGAGGAAAGCCCTCGATGTCGATGCGCGGTTCCAACGCGTCGACGACACGCCGCTCTTGCAGGATTGCGCGGCGCGGATCGCGGCGCGGGTGACCAACGAATGCGATTGCGGCGACCACACCTTGTTCGTCGGCGCCATCCATTTCATCGAATCCAGCGACCGGCCGCCCCTCCTCTATCATCGCGGCGCCTTCGG
>DASZFX010000045.1:0-9710 GCA_035939375.1 Roseiarcus sp. | reverse complement strand
CCTTGATGATGGCCTCGACCAAGGCCTCCTCGGCGCCCGGCGCAAAACGCGCGAAGACTTTGGCCAGATCGCCCAGCGCGCGCTCGCCAAGCGCCGGCAGACCCTCGTCTTTCGCTTCGCCCATCAGCGCTTCCTTCCTTGTTTTGCGACGCCGCGCCTATCCCCGAGGAACGCATTGCAGCTTTCAGGCGAAGCTAGCGCGCGCTGCGGCCGTGGTCGAGAATTTGGCGCGCCTAACCGCCCCACCGCCAAGCCGAGGCGAACCGCTGCGTCGGAACGCCGGGGCTGGACGCGAGGGCGTTGCGCGGGCTCAAGCGCCTCCTTATGGTGCGCCCGCTTTCAGGCAGAAACGGGGGGCGCATGGGCGCGGCGGAGCAACGACTTGAAAATTTCCGGGCCTTAGCCGCCAAGGCTCACCAGCAGCTCGGTCTCGACTTTGGCATTCGGCTCTGGGACGGCTCGCTCGTGCCCGCCGATTGGCCGCCATCGGCGCTCAGCATCGCCATCGCCGACGAAGGCGCCGTCGCCGGACTCGTGCGCGCGCCGAATATCGTCACGATCGCCAATCTCTGGGCGGCCAAGCGCTTCGACATCGTCAACGGCACCATTTTCGATCTCGTCGCCCATCGGCCGAAGGGCCGTACGCGCGATTTGAGGCGCTCGCTGGACAAAATCCTCGCCTTCAAGACCGCCCTGAGCTTCCTCTTCGTCTCGCGCGGCGAGAACTGGCCTCTGCAAGCGATCGGCAAGGATCGTCAAAGCGACGGATCGGCGGGCGAGAACAAGAAGAACATCTCCTACCATTACGACGTTTCGAACAAATTCTACGAAATGTGGCTCGACAAAGAGATGGTCTACACCTGTTCGTATTTTCACGATTGGTGCGACGATCTCGACAAGACGCAAATCCAGAAGCTCGACATGGTCTGCCGCAAGCTCAGGCTGAAGCCGGGCGAATATGTACTCGATTTGGGCTGCGGCTGGGGCGCGTTCTCTTGTTACGCTGCGCAGAATTACGGCGTCAAAACCTATGGCGTGACCCTTTCCGAGCAGCAAGTCGCCTATGCGAACGAGAAGATCAAGCGGCTGGGCCTTTCAGACCGCGTGACGATCGAGTGCAAGGACTACGCCCTGGTCGAAGGCAAGGAGCGTTTCGACAAAGTCGCGGCCATCGGCATGCTCGAGCATGTCGGCATCCCGAATTTCCCGACCTATTACAAGACCGTGCATCGGGTGCTGAAGCCCGGCGGCTATTTCCTCCATCACGCGATCACGAGGCCCGGCAAGAGCTACGCGGCGCGTACGGGCAAGAAACGCGCCGATTTCGCGGCGTTGACGCGTTACATTTTCCCCGGCGGCGAACTCGACTACATCGGCCGCACCGTCACCAATCTCGAACTGCACGGGTTCGAAATTCACGACGTCGAGGGTTGGCGCGAGCACTATCAGCGCACTTGCAAAATGTGGCACGATCGCTTGCTCGCAAGATACGCCGACGCCTGCCAAGAAGTCGGCGAGGTCAACACGCGCATCTGGATCGCCTATCTCGCCGCCTGTTCGATCTCCTTCGAGCGCAACAACGTCGGCCTGCATCAGACGTTGGCCTCAAAACGTGTGAAGGGCGCGACGGGATTGCCGCCGACCCGGGCGGATTTGTATCGTTGACGTCGCCGCTTGCGAGGACGCCATGGCCAAACGAGGTCGAATGCTCCTGGGCCTGATGACGGCCGGCGGCCTTGTCGCCGCCGCCTCCGCCGACGCCTTCGCCCAGGACCAGGAAATCTACGACACCATCGATTGCAGCCAATGGACCTTGAATTCGGACGGGACCTGGAACACGGGACCGAACGCCGCCATAAACTACTCGTACCATTTTCCGAATTCTAAGCACCTCGACCTTGCGCGCTTTTACATCGATGGAGTCGATATCTCCGCTTGGCTGCTCGCCAAATGCGGCAAGCGATAAGGGCCGGGCGAGGTTGAGACACCGGCGCTGCTCTGTCCTCAGAACGCGAATTGCGGCGTCGAGCGATTCAGCGCTCCGGCTGTCGGCGCGACGGACCAAATCGCGCAAACTTCCTCGGCCAGCGCCGCCATTAGCCTCTGCATGTCCGCGCCGGCGGACTCATGCATCGCTTCCGCGACGATCAACACGGCCGCGGTTTCGTCGCGGACGGCGGAAAAGGCGCTCTGCCGATTGGTCCACCGCCGCGCATGGGCGCGACCGACGCCATCGGCGAAGATCACTTCGCGCTCTTCAGGGCTCTCGGTCTCGCCGGAGAAGGCGAGATAGATTTCGTCGCCTTTCGCCGGTCGCACTTCGAGATGTCCCTCGATCTTTCCAATATCAAACACGGCCACCGGAATGGCGAAGGCGAGCGAAACCGCATTGCAGAGATCGATCAGCGGATGGATTCGCGGCAGGACCTTCTCCTTGCGAAAACGTCGCAAAAGCGCCTCGGAGGCGCATCGGTACTGCGTCGGTTTCAGTCCCATTTTCGAAAAGGCGCGCCGCCAGGCCTGAATCTCCGGCAGTTCGCCTTCGGAACGCGCCGCAAGCCGGGACTCGGCGATCGCCGTGAATTTGGCGATCCGAGCGTCGACCGGGACGTCCTTCGTGATTCCCTCGGCCAGGATCACGCCGGGGACCAGTTCAGGAAAGTCTCGCCAGATTTCACTCGAATGCTGAAAATACATGACCTTGCCCCGGTCGCGCCGCGTCGCCTCAATCCAACGCCTATCCGCCAAACGCCAGGCGCAGCGCGACGACGCTGGCCGCGCCGAAGGCGACGGTCGCAACCAGCGGCAGCCGCGTCGCAGCCAGCGCAGTCAAGGCCGTCGCGATCGTCTCTGGCCACCCGGTCGCGAGCATGGTCGGCGCGACGACGGCGATGAGCACGGCGGGCGGTA
This sequence comes from Roseiarcus sp., assembly GCA_035939375.1. GTDB lineage: Bacteria > Pseudomonadota > Alphaproteobacteria > Rhizobiales > Beijerinckiaceae > Roseiarcus. The sequence goes on along the minus strand of DASZFX010000045.1, from coordinate 6,800 downwards.
TCGCGTCGAGCGCGGCTTGCTCTCTTACGCTCGGCGCGTGATGCAGACGTACGACAAGGCCTGCGACGCGCGTCGCGTAGGTCGTCGCCGCCATCGCGAGGATGGCCAGGAAAGTCAGCGGGTCGAGGCCTGGCGCGTCGCTCATGCGCCGGCGCGCGGCGCGTGGAGATAGGCGGCAAGAATGCCGGCGAGCGCGCCGGCCGCTACATGCCAGGGCGGTCCGGCCAGCCGATAGGCGAGGGCGGCGGCCAACGCGCTCGCCGCGACGGTCACCGCGGTCGAGCGGCCTTTCCAGAAGCCCGCGACAAGGCCGATGAAGAGAGCGGTGAAAGCGAAATCGGCGCCGATGCGCTTCGGATCGCCCATGAGCGAGCCAGCCAAGGCGCCGATGCTGGTCCAGGCGACCCAATTCAGCCAGAAGATTGCGCCCATCGCGAGGAAGTAGGCCGGCGTCAGCGCATGGGTCGCCGCGCGCCGCTCCGCCATGGCCCAGTTCTCGTCCGCCATAAAGAACAGGCCGAAGGCCCGTTGCAGCGTCGCGAACCGGCTGAGCTTAGGCTTGAGCGACGCGCCCATCAGGATATGACGCGCATTGATCAGCAACGTCGAAAAGACGAGCGCGAGGATCGGCGGCGGCTGGCGCCAGAGTTCGAGCGCGGCGAATTGCGCGCCGCCGGCGAAGATCAGCCCCGACGACAGGCTCGCCTCGACCGGCGCCATGCCTTTGGCGACAGAAAGCGCGCCGTAAAGCATGCCGATCGGCGCCGCCGCAATCATCGGCGGCAGAATGTCTCTGACGCCCGCCGCCATTTCTCGTCTTACGCCGCCCGTCATGTGGCGCTTGCTAAAGGGTGGACGGCGCGCCGTCTTGAATGAAATTGCGCGCGGCGCGAAACCGGCCCGGCGTCAGACCGGCATGAGCCTTGAAGAGGCGCGTGAGATGGCTCTGGTCGGAAAAGCCGCAGGCGAAGGCGGCGTGCGCAACGGATTCGCCCCGCGCCAGCAACCGGCGCGCCGCCCGGACGCGACAATCGGTGAGGTACGTGTGCGGCGTCATCCCGGTCTCGCGACGGAAGGCGCGCAGCAATTGGAACCGCGAGAGGCCGGCGATTTCGGCCAGGCGCTTGAGATCGACCGGCTCGCAAAAACGCTCTTCGAGAAAGGCCCGCACCCGCTCGATCCGCCGCGGCTCGCCGCCGTCGAAGCCCGGCCCGTCAAGATCGGCGTAGCGCAGCAGCATCAGCCCATAGGCGGCGACAAGGTCCTCGTCGGCGCCGACGCTTTCTTCGCCAGCCTCCATCCGCTCATGGGCCGAGCGAAACAGCGCGAGAACTTCTGCGTCGCGCATGATCGGCGCCTTGAAGCTCGGCGCGGCGTGCGCCGGGCGCCCTGTCACATCCTCGACCAGCTCCTTCATCAGCGCCACGGACGGATAGGTCATGCGGTAACTGAAACCGCGATCGAAGGCGCCGCCGTCGTGCACCACGCCGGGATTGATGACGCAGATGTCGCCGGCGCCGGCGTAAATCTTGACGCCGCGCTGGCTATAAGCGTTGCAGCCGGCGAGAACCGCGCCGATCACATAAGTGTCGTGCGTGTGCTGGGGAAAGCGGTGAGTGAAGAAAGTCGCCGACAGGCATTCGAGCCCGTCGTAACGCGGGTTGCGCCAAAAGGCGGCGCGGTCGCGCCGGTCGTGCTCGGCGGTGGCGATCAGGTCGGCCTGGGTCAGACATTGCATTGGCGGCAGTCTAGCGCGCTGGGCCCAAGGCGTCTTGAACGGAATTGCGCTTGCCTACCGCGCCATCCGCTTCAGCCATTCCTCCTCGTCGATCGTCTCGACCCCGAGTTCGCGGGCCTTGGTCAGCTTGGAGCCGGCGCCCAGGCCGGCGACGACAAGATCGGTCTTTTTCGAGATCGAGCCGGAGACTTTGGCGCCGAGCCGCTCCGCCGAGGCCTTGGCCTCGTCGCGGGTCATTTTCTCGAGCGAACCCGTGAAAACGATGGTCCTGCCGGCGAGCGGATGATCGGCGCGCGGCTTTTCGGCGTCGCGGATGCGCACCTCGCGCGCCAGGCGTTCGACGCGCTGGCTGTTATGTTCTTCGCCGAAATAATCCCTAAGGCTTCCGATGACCGTGTCGCCAATTTGGTCGAGCGCATCCATCTCTTGCCGGCTCTCCTCGTCGCCCTTGGCGAGTTTCAGGCACGCCGCGTGGAAGGCGTCCCAGGCGCCGTAGCCGCGGGCGAGCGCCAATGCCGTCGTCTCCCCGACATGCCGGACGCCGAGCGCGTAGATGAACCGCTCCAGCGAAATTTCGCGACGCGCAGCGATGGCGGCAAAAAGATTGCGCACCGAGGTCTCGCCGAATCCCTCCGCCTCTTCGAGCTTGATCGTCTCGTTGCGCGCCTCCAGCGTGAAAATGTCGGCTGGCTCGCGCACCCATTCGCGCTCGTAGAACAGTTCGATCTGCTTTTCGCCGAGCCCGTCGATGTCGAAGGCGCGGCGCGAAACGAAGTGCTTGAGATGCTCGATGGCCTGGTAGGGGCAGGCGAATTCGCCGGTGCAATGGGCGCGGGCGCCTTCTTCGCCGCCGGCAATGGTTTCGCGCACCACATCGGTGTGCAGCGGGCAGGGACATTTTTTTGGAAATTCGAATGGCTTGGCGCCGCGCGGGCGCTTGTCGAGCACGACGTCGAGCACTTGCGGGATGACGTCGCCGGCGCGCTGGATCGTCACGGTATCGCCGATGCGCACGCCGAGCCGCTTGATCTCCTCTTCGTTGTGCAGGGTCGCGTTCTGCACAACGACGCCGCCCACGGTGACCGGCTCCAGCTTGGCGACCGGCGTCAGCGCCCCGGTGCGCCCGACTTGAATCTCGATGTCCTTGACGAGGGTCGTCGCCTTTTCAGCCGGGAATTTGTGCGCGATCGCCCAGCGCGGATTGCGCGACACGAAGCCAAGCCGCTCCTGCCAATCGAGGCGGTCGACCTTGTAGACGACGCCGTCGATATCGTAATCGAGGCTCGCGCGCTCCTCCTCGATCTCCCGGTGAAACTTCAGCAGTGCGTCGACCGAACGGCACATCCTGGTCAGCGGATTGGTCTTGAAGCCGCAGGTTTCGAACCACTTCACCATGCCCGACTGCGTATCGGACGGCATTTCGCTCATCTCGCCCCAGGCATAAGCGAAAAAGCCGAGCGGTCGGGAGGCGGTGATCGACGGGTCCTTCTGCCGCAGCGAGCCGGCCGCGGAATTGCGCGGGTTCGCGAAAACCTGTTCGCCGATTTCGGCCTGGCGCTTGTTGAGCGCGAGGAAGGCGCGCTTGGTCATATAAACTTCGCCGCGCACTTCGCAGATCGCGGGCGTGCCCCGCCCTTTGAGTTTCTTCGGGATGTCCTCGAGCGTCTTGACATTGGCGGTCACGTCTTCGCCGACGCTGCCGTCGCCGCGCGTCGCTCCGCTGACCAGCACGCCGTCCTCGTAGCGGAGCGACATCGACAGGCCGTCGATCTTCGGCTCGGCGGAGAATGCAATTTCCTCCTCGTCGCCCAGCCGCAAGAACCGACGGATGCGGGCGACGAAATCCGCTACGTCTTCGTCGGCGAAGGCGTTGTCGAGCGACAGCATCGGCGCCGCGTGGCGGATCTTGGCGAAGCGCGCCGACGGCGCAACGCCGACCTTGCGGTTCAGCGATTGCGCGTCGACAAGCGAGGCATGGGCTCTCTCCAGCGCCGTGTAACGGCGGCGCAGTTCGTCATAGTCGGCGTCGGAAACGGTCGGCGCGTCCTCGTCGTAATAGCGCCGGTCGTGCGCGGCGATCTCCGCGCCGAGGCGGGCGTGCTCTTTTTTGGCCTCGGCGAGGGTGAGGGAGGCGGCGGGCGAGGGCGCGCGGGACATGGAGAGGTTTTAGCCCAGAGCCGCTGGGGGCGGAAGCGCACGGAGCAATCGACAACGGACAGTAGTAGGCGGTGGGCAGTGGGCGGTAAAGAATGGAGTCTCCACAACCCCCTACTGCCCAATGCCTACTGCTCAATCCCTCGAGCATCGCGCCGCTGTTCAAATTCCTCTACCCTCGGAGCCCATGGATTGGGACAATGTTCGCGTCTTCCTCGCCGTCGCGCGGGCCGGGCAATTCGTCGCCGCGGCCAAAAGGCTGCGGCTCGACCATGCGACCGTCAGCCGCCGCATCGCGGCGCTTGAGGCGGGACTCGGCGCGCGCCTTTTCGACCGGCGCACCACAGGCGCCAAGCTCACCGCGGCGGGCGAGACTTTTCTCACCACCGCCGAGCAGATGGAGAGCGCCTTCCTGCATGCGCAAAGCGAACTCGGCGACAAAGACGTTGAAATGACCGGCGTCGTGCGCATCGGCGCGCCGGATGGTTTTTCGACCTACTACCTCGCCCATGTCTTCGGCGACTTCCTCGCGCGCCACCCCGGCGTGCTGATCCAACTCGTACCGGTCCCGCAGGTGATGCCGCTGGCGCGGCGCGAGGTCGATATCGTCGTCGTCCTCGACAAGCCGGAGGCCGGCCGCTTCTTCGCGCGCAAGTTGACCGACTATTCGCTCGGCATCTATGCGAGCCGCGACTATCTCGCCCGTCAAGGCGCGCCGAGCGGTGTCGCCGACCTCGCCTCGCGCCGTCTCATCGGCCATGTCGAAGAGCACGCTTTCTCGGGCGCGCTGGACTATGTCCGCGAACTCTTCGACGGCGCCGCGACGGCGTTCGAATGCGCAAGCGTCGTCACCCAGCTCGAGGCTTTGCGCGCCGGTCTCGGCCTCGCCGTCGTACATGATTATATTGCGCAGCGCTTTGCCGACATCGCGCGCGTGCTGCCTGAGCGGCGCGCCATTCGCAGCTATTGGATCGTCACCCACGAGGATACGCGCGGCCTCGGGCGAATTCGCGCCGCGCATGACCATCTCGTCGCCTGCGTCGAGCGCGACAGAAGAATGTTCGCTTAAATCCGCGGCGTCAGATCAAAACCGGTAGCCGAGCCTGAGGCCGGCATTGGTCAGGCCGCGATTTTCGGAGCACAGGCCGGCGTTGGAGGAATGCTCGATCGTCGCCATCAGGCTCCAATTGTCGGACAGCCGATAGCCGAACGACGCCGATTCATGGAACCACCAGTTGCAGCCGATCGTGTTCCATCCTGGCGGGACGTTATTGCCGGTCTTGCCGTCGTTGATCCCGACCCCAAAGGTCGGGCTGAAGAAGATGCGCTGGGTGATATCGTAGTTCCAAGCCGCGCCGCCCCAGAGATTGCTGGTCTTGCCGCCGACACTGATCGAGGTGCCGACGTCGGGATGGGGAATGAAGATGCTCCAGAACGGATCGGGGGTGTCCCACAGCTTCGGCGCCAAAATCTCGGCGTTCAGATCGACCGAGCCTGCTTCCGGGCTCAAGGGATCATGGGCGTAAACGCCGCCGCGAAATTCCCAGCCCAACATTGTCGGCAGCGGCGCAGGCGCAACGATCTGGCCCTCAGGCGAAGGCGAAAAGTCGGCCGCCAGGGCACCGTTCGGCGCCGCGATCGCGACAAAAATCCCGAGCGCTGCATTCGCCGCAAATTTCGCCACGTCGCAGACCCCTGCTCGACGAAAGCCTTATACGAGGCTGGCGTCGTTCTTTTTTCCGTTTTTGGTGGGCTACTTTAACCGACGACAGCGGTTTTAGGAACCCAGCCCCAGGAACCTAACCCCGTCTCAATCGTAACCAACCGCGAATCGTCAAGCCACATCTGAGCATAACCCGTAACAATTACCGTTGTTTCGGACCGGGTGGCAATATGCTCTTTCGCAATCTCGGCGAGCGTTGCGCGCGGGCAACCAGCGCCGCCGCCGCGCCCGGCGCCCGAACGATCATTCCGCCGCTTTCTGAAGCGGGGCCCTAGGCGAGCGCCAGCGCTCGACGAGCCTCTCGCGTTCGGCGGCGACCGCCGCTATCGCCCGCGCCTTGACATGGCCGTAGCCGCGGATCTTTTCCGGCAGAGCGGCTAAAGCGAGGGCCAGCGCATGGTTGCCCGGGGCGAGCGCCGCCGTCAGCTCCTCGCAGAGGGCCTCGTATTCGCTGATCAATCGGCGCTCCTCGCGCCGCTCCGACGAATAGCCGAACGGGTCGAAAAGGCTCCCGCGCAAGAAGCGAAGCGCCGCCAGCGCCTCAAATCCATGAATCATCCACGGCCCGAAGCGCATTTTTCGCGCTTCGCCGGTCTTTCCGTCTTTACGGGCGAGAAGCGGCGGGGCGAGATGAAACTCGAGACGAAGATCCCCTTCGAAGGTCTCTTCGATCTGCCGCTTGAACGAGCCGTCGGTATAGAGCCGGGCAACCTCATATTCGTCTTTGTAGGCCATCAATTTGAAGAGGTTGCGGGCGACGGCCTCGGCAAGGCCGGTCGCGCCGCCGGCGCGCCGACGCTCGGCTTCGTCGACCCCGGCGACAAGCGCCTGATAGCGCGCGGCATAGGCGCCGTTTTGATAAACAGTCAGGAAATCGACGCGGCGCGCGACTAGGCCTACCAGCGTCTCCTTGGCGGCGGACGCGGCCTCGGACTGCGGCTCGACGAGCGCCGCCACCGCTTTCGGATCGGCGAACGCGGCGCGCCCCCAGGCAAAAGCGGCGAGATTCATCTCCGTCGCCTCGCCGTTGAGCTCGATGGCGCGGCGAAGTGCGACCGCCGAGAGCGGCACGTAGCCGGCCTGATAGGCGTAGCCGAGCAGAAACATGTTGGCGCCGATGGAATTGCCGACCAGCGCATTGGCGGCCGCCGTCGCATCGATGAAGAGAGCCGCCCCGCCGCTCGT
>DASZFX010000044.1:0-2782 GCA_035939375.1 Roseiarcus sp. | reverse complement strand
TTCTGTCCCCGCTGCGGGCGATCGCAATCAGCGCATAGGGAAGCGCGAAGATCGTCGCGAAATGCTCGCGTTGCGCCAATTCGTCCAAGGGCAGGACTGCAAGAACAAGGGCTGCGACGGCGAGGAAGAGACCGCGGTTGGCGGCGGCGCCGAGGTCATAGCGCCTAAGGGTCCTGCCGGCGTAAGCCACCACGCCGCCGACGAGGAGCGCCAACAATCCGAGGACGGCGATCTCGGAACGAACGCCAAGCGAATGCGCAACAAGGACGGGTATTCGATAGAGGAGGATCGAGGCGGGCGGATTGAGTTCGACGACGTCCTTATAGGGTGTCGCCCCGGCAAGGATCCGGTCGTTGACCGTCAACAGCCAGGACACATCGGTGTTGGCCGGGCGCATCAGCCCGGTCGCGGCGGCAGCGAGGATCGCGGCAAGCGGAATCACCCGCTCGATGGGCGCGCCGTGGCGCAATCGCGCTTCGGCGATGCGCGGGGCAGCGACGGCGGAATCGTCGATTGTTGTTGACAAAGAACGCTCCCCGCGGGTTCGCGAGAGCGGAACGCCCGCTTTTCTAGTTCTGCCAATTTCCGATTAACAAGGCGTTGCGCCAAGTGCGTTGCGCCAAGTGCGTTGCGCGTCGACGGCGTCCTAACCGACTTAAGGCCAGGAGATCAGGCGCGCGACGCTGTCGCGGACGAAAGTGATCGGCGCAAGGAGACGCTTTTTCAGGCTCGGCGGCTCGGCCTGGGCCGCAGGCGCGGCAAAGGCGACCGGGGTCGCCTCAGGAGCCGGTTCGGTCGCCGGCCGCGGCGGGGGCGACGGCGCGGCCGCAACCCGCGGGCGAGCGACGACGGGTTTGGTCGGCGTAACAGGCTTGACCGGGGCCGAGACTTGCGCCGCCGGCGGCGGCGGCGCCGTCGCGGTCATGACCGCGCGGGTAAGGATAGGTTTGTCGAAATCCGGGCCGGTCGCCGAAACGCGATGGTCATCGCTCGAACGCGTGCTCAAGGCGGCGCCGAGGAGCGCGCCCATGGCCAAGGCGACCGCGCCCTGCCGGGCAAGACTCGCAGTCAAGCTGCGCATCGATCCCCTCTTCCCAATGGCCCCGGGTCCCACGGCCTCAAGCTCGGAGTTGAGCGGCGCTTTGCGGCCGGATCGGGGACGATATGCGGCGAGATCGCGCTCTTTGCGGGGCGAAAGGCCGGGTCAAACGCCTCCTCCTCCAGCGCGGCGAGATTCTTGCATGCTGTTTTGGCTCGCGCCGGCGAGGACTTGGGCTTACGCTGCGTCGCAATATGCCGGTCTCGTTCCGGCGAATCCGGCAGGGGGAGTATCGTTTGTCGACCGCCGCCCTGGGGCAGGCCCCGCTTCCCGATCCGATCACCGATCCCGCCGAGATCGAAGGTCCGAACAAGGATCTGCCGCTCCGCGAAGACATCAGGCTGCTCGGCCGAATTCTGGGCGATACGGTGCGCGAGCAGGAGGGCGGCGCGATCTTCGACATTGTCGAGCGCATCCGCCAGGCTTCGATCCGTTTCCATCGCGACGGCGAAATGGGCGCGAGACGCGAACTGGAGGCGATCCTCGACAGTCTCACCGCGGACCAGACTTTGGTGATCGTCCGCGCCTACAGCTACTTCTCGCATCTCGCCAATATCGCCGAGGACCAGCACCACATCCGGCGGAACCGCGCTCATATCATCGCCGGCTCTGCCCCCCGCGCCGGCACGCTCGCCGCCGCGTTGAAACGCGCTCGCCAGGCGGGAGTCGACGACAAGACCCTGCGCAGCTTTTTCAACGGCGCGCTGATGAGCCCGGTGCTCACCGCCCATCCAACCGAAGTGCGCCGCAAGAGCATGCTGACGCGCGAGATCGAAATCGGCGACATCATCGATCAGCGCCAGCGCATGGAGGGCAACGCGCCGGAACTGGCGGAGAGCGAAGAAAGGCTGCGGCGCGCCGTCTTCACGCTGTGGCGCACCAGCATGCTGCGCCAGAACCGGCTGAAAGTGCTCGACGAAGTCGCCAACGGCCTTTCCTATTACGACTATACTTTCTTCAGCGAATTGCCTCGCCTCTATGGCGCGCTAGAGGATGAGCTTTCCGGTCCGAAGAGCCGCGACAACCAGCCGCTCGCCTCGTTCCTGCGCGTCGGCTCGTGGATAGGCGGCGATCGCGACGGCAATCCCTTCGTGACCGCGGAAGTGTTGCGCGAGACGATGCGCGTGCAAAGCGCCACCGCGATCAGCCGTCACCTCGATGAATTGCACGAACTCGGCGGCGAACTATCGCTGAGCGCGACGCTGACCCCCATCAGCCCGGCGTTGAGCGAACTTGCCGACCGTTCGACCGATCGGTCGATGACCCGCCAGGACGAGCCCTATCGGCGCGCCATCGTCGGCATTTACTCGCGCCTGGCTACGACCGCGCGCGACCTCGATCAGATCGTCGCCTTGCGCCGGCCGACCTCGGAAGCCCCCGCCTATGCTTCGGCCAAGGAGCTGGCCGCCGATCTCGACGTGATCGCGCGCTCGCTCGAAGAAAACGGCGCGGCGATCCTGGCGCGCGGGCGGCTGCGGCGCCTGCGCCGCGCCGTCGATTGTTTCGGCTTCCACCTCGCCCCGCTCGACCTTCGCCAAAATTCCGATGTGCATGAGCGCACCGTCGCCGAACTTTTCGCCAAGGCCGCGCCGGGCGTCGACTACCTGGCCATGGACGAGAAGGCGCGCGTCGCGCTCCTGCTCAGCGAACTCGCGAGCCCGCGGCCGCTCATCTCGCCATTCC
>DASZFX010000043.1:0-7629 GCA_035939375.1 Roseiarcus sp. | reverse complement strand
TGAGGCGGCGGTTTTCGCCAAGCATATTTTGGCGAGCAAGCCTGAATCCAAAATCGGCATTCTCTATCAGAACGACGATTTCGGAAAAGACTATCTCAGCGGCCTGAAGGACGCCCTGGGCGACAAAAACGTCGGCATGGTTGTGAAAGAAGTCTCGTACGAAGTTTCCGAGCCAACTGTCGATTCGCAGATCATTACCTTGCAAGGCTCCGGCGCCGATACATTCGTCATCGCCGCAACGCCGAAGTTCGCAGCGCAAGCCTTCCGCAAGGCCTATGACGTCGGCTGGAAGCCGGTCGAATATGTGTCGAACGTGTCCCTCTCGATCGGCGCGGTGTTGAAGCCGGCTGGCCTCGAGAAATGCGTCGGCGCGATGACCGGCGCCTACGGCAAAGAGGCGACGGACCCGAAATGGAAGGACGATCCGGGCATGAACATGTGGCGCGAGTTCATGGCCAAATACATGCCAGGCGCCGATACGTCGGACGCCAATCATGTCTACGGCTACGGCGTCGGTTTGACGCTGGTCCAGGTCCTCAAGCAATGCGGCAATGATTTGTCGCGCGACAGGATCATGACCGAGGCGGCGAATATCAAAGAACTGGAGTTGCCGACGTCCTTGCCCGGCATCAAGATCAACACGTCGCCGACCAATTACTATCCGATCCGGCAGATGCAGCTCGAGCGCTTCAACGGCACGACCTGGGAGCTGTTCGGCGAGGTCTTGAGCGGCTGAGGGGAGCGAGCCCGACAGGCGAGGCAAGGAGCGCGCCGCTCCTTGCCTACAAATCTTCGAAGCTTCCGCCGCGCCCGAGGCCTTCAGCAAAGCGCCCCGCGCCCGCAACGGCGTCGTCCAAGTTGCGCGCGCCGATCGCAAATTCATTGGCGAGAGCGACCGACAGTTCGAGCCCCGCCTGCTCATAGGCGGATTTGCGATCGCCGCGCATCGTTCCTTGCGGAAAGCGGGCGAGATCGGCGGCGAGCTTTTGCGCGGCGGCCAGGGCTTGGCCCTTCGGGACGACGCGATTGGCGAGCCCCATCGTCAAGGCTTCGGCGGCGTCTACCGGGCGGCCGGTAAGGATCATGTCCAAAGCGCGGCTGAGGCCGATGAGGCGCGGCAGCCGGATGGTGCCCCCGTCGATCAGCGGCACGCCCCAGCGTCGGCAGAAGACGCCGAAGATTGCGTCTTCCTCGACAACGCGAAGGTCGCACCAGCAAGCGAGTTCCAATCCGCCGGCGACCGCATGGCCGCTGACCGCGGCGATGATCGGCTTCGACAGGATCATGCGCGTCGGGCCCATCGGCGCATCGCCATCCGAGGCGACGCGGTTGCCCGCGCCGGCCGCGAGAGCATGAAGGTCGGCCCCGGCGCAGAATGTCCCGCCCGCGCCCCAAAGCACAGCGACCGCGGCCTCCGCGTCCTCTTCGAAAGCGCGGAACGCCGCGACGAGCGCCTCAGCCGTCGCCCGATCGACGGCGTTGCGCACTTGCGGCCGGTCGAGGACGATCGTCGTTACCGGGCCGTCATTGCGCGAAGAAACGGCTGTCATTGGAGCGCGTAGAGCTTGGCCATGTCGGCGTCCTTGGCCGCGACCTGGCGCGCGAGATCCACGACGACCTTGGCTTGTTTCCAGGTCGCGTCGTCCTGCATCTTGCCGTCGATCATGACCGCGCCGGAGCCGTCCGGCATCGCGGCGAGGATCTTCTTGGCGACGGCGACTTCGGCCGGATCGGGCGAGAAGACTTTCTTGGCGATGGCGATCTGGCTCGGATGCAAGGTCCAAGCGCCGGCGCAGCCGAGGAGGAACGCATTGCGGAATTGCGCTTCGCAGGCTTCGGGGTCGGAGAAGTCGCCGAAAGGTCCGTAGAAGGCCTTGATCCCATTGGCGGCGCAAGCATCGACCATGCGGGCGATCGTATAGTGCCAGGGGTCCTGCTGGGCGGCCGTGCGGCTGGCGCCGCCGACGCCCTCATCCGACAAGATGCGATAATCGGGATGGCCGCCGCCGACCCGCGTCGTCTTCATTGCGCGCGAGGCGGCAAGATCCGCCGGCCCAAGGCTCATGCCATGCAGGCGCGGGGAACTGGCGGCGATAGCGGCGACATTGTTCACGCCCTGCGCAGTCTCCAGGATCGCATGGATGAGGATCGGCTTTTTGATCTTGTGGCGCGCCTCGAGCAATGCGAGGTACTGATCGACGAAATGGATGTCCCAATCGCCTTCGACCTTGGGGATCATCAAAACATCGAGCTTGTCGCCGACTTCGCCGACGAGCCGCGTCATATCGTCGAGGAGCCAGGGCGAGTTCAAGGCGTTGACGCGCGCCCATAAGGCGGCCGAACCGAAATCGGTCTCGCGCGCCATGGCGATGAAGCCCTCGCGGGCGGCGGCTTTCGCCTCGATCGGAACGGCGTCCTCGAGATTGCCGAGCGCCACATCGACCTGAGCCGCGATCTCGCCCGCCTTGGCCCGCATCTTTTCGACATGCGGCGGGATGAAATGGATCATCCGTTCGAGCCTGACGGGAGGATCGCGAAAAGGGACAGGCGCGCCGAGCGCGAGCGGCTCGTAGAATTTACGGGGGGCCTTCATGGCTGCTCCGTGGCGGCTCCGACGATGCTGCGCCGCAATAGAGCCGATCGCGACCCGGCGCGCAATCGAGGCGCGGCCTGGAACATCACGCGCCGGTGTCGGACTTGATGGTCGGGCGCGACCACGGGCCGGAAATGGTCACGTTGATCTGGGGCCCGACAAGATCGGGCGCGCCATGCTGATCGGCGCGCACAGCTGTAAACTGCGTCGCCAATTCTCGGGCGGCGAGGCTGGCGCCGCCTTTCATGGTGATGACAACGCCGGGTCCGATCATCGCCGCGCTGCGCACATGCGCCTCGCCCTTTTCGATCGTCGCCCGCGCTTCGGCCTCGTTGAAGACGGTGCGTCCGGTGCGCATATCGGCGAAGAGATTGATCGGCCGGCGTTCGCTGCGGCGGAGCGCCTCTTCGAAGCTTAGGCCCTCGATCACGCCCGGGCCGAGCTTGACCACGACGTCCCCGGCGAGCGCTCTGGCCAACGCAGCCGGGCTGTCTCCAGTCGAGCGCAGCGTGAATTCTGCGCCGCCTTGGCCGGAATAGCCGCTCGCGCCGAATTCGGCGACGAGCGCGCCGATGTCGGCGTTGGCGAGGTTGGCCGAGCCTTGCATTTCGACGCCTTGTCCGCTCGGCGAGAAAGAGATTTCGCCCTTGAGCGCGCCGTTATAAGCGGTCGCCTCCGAAAGCGTCGCGGTCGCGCCGCCGTTATGGGAGACGAAAGAAAGGGCGGCGTCCTGCAGCTCGTGTCCCCGCCAGACCACTTTGGCGATGGAGGTTCTCAAATCGAGCGCGACAGCCCCGAACAGTCCGAAGGTAAGAGGCTCGTCGCTCCACTCGCCGGTCTCCTCGACCAGCGCCGGCGCCTTGGCGAAAAGGTCGTCGAGATTGATTTGATCGGCGGCGAGCGACCCTGAAATCGACCAGCCGTCCGCCGTATGGGTCAGCGCAAGAGCGCCGTCGAGCGTCTGCTCCAGCGCTTCGAGCCGCATATCGCTCAAGGTCAGCATCGGAGGGTTGAAGGCGATTTTGCTCGTCAGCGCGACGCGCCCATCGGGCGGAAAGCGCGCCGCGCCTTCGCCGAACAATCGCGCCAGCGCGGCGGTCGAGGCGACGTCGGCGCTGAGCGCGCCTTCGAAAGGACTCGTGTCGCCCGATTTGAACTCGCCCTCCAGTCTTATCGAGGCTATGGGCGAAGCAATGTTGAGCATCGCCGGCGAGCCGCCGGCGGCGAGCAATTGTGCGGGCGCATCAAGCCGGGCTGTGATCGTCGCCGGCGCGCCGCGCCAGGTCGCGCGAAGATTGAGCCGCGCGGCGTCGAGAACGCGCGGCCATTCGAAATCGCCAGCGACGTCCTCCATCAGCGTGTCGAGGCCATATTTCGCGCTGACGATATGCAGAAGACCGCGCTCGACGCTGAGCGCGCCAAGCGGCGTCTCCTTGGCGTCGGAAGCGGCGTTCAAGGTCTCGGCGTACGTCTTGACGTCGATCGCGCGTGCGAGCGCGCTGTCTTTGGCGAAAGGCGAGCGGTCAAGATCGATGAGGACGGTCGGTCGACGCAATATCGCGCTCGAGACTTGCAGACGCCCGATCAACAGCGGCGCCAGCGCGAGCCGCACTTTGGCGATGGGGGCGGCGATCACCGGCGCGCTGTCCTTGCCGCCTAGCTCGATGTCGATGATCTGAAGAGTCGGTCGCGGCAAGATGGTCAGATAGGCCCGCGCCGGTCGGTGGAGCTCAAGGCCGACGACGTCGGTCAATTGCCTGCCCAGCTCCGCCGCGACATAAGCGGACGAGAGCGGCCATCGATAGGCGCCCGCCCCGGCGAGCGCAACCGCCACAATCAAAAGGGCCGCCCATTTGAGGCGATATCGCATCGAAAAGTCCATGCCCAAACAAACGGGCTACGCGCCCCCCGACGGCCGGGCTCAAGTCTATAGACCAATTCGCCGCGTCAAGCGCGCTCAAATTGCCGCGACGGGACAGGCCTTTAGCCTTCAGCGCGTCACCGACCTTCAACGCGGCCGAATCGCGCCCTGGGCGTTGACATAGATCGCATAGAGCGAAGTCGTGCCGCAAATATAGAGGCGATCGCGCTTGGGCCCGCCAAAACAGACATTGGCGACCACCTCCGGGACCTTGATCTTGCCGATTAGGACGCCGTCCGGCGTGAAAACATGGACGCCGTCGCCTGCCGAGGTCCAAAGATTGCCCTTTGTATCGAAGCGGAACCCATCGAAGAGACCGGCCGAGCAGGTAGCAAAGACCCGGCTTTTCCCCAGCGATTTTCCGTCGTCACTAACGTTGAAGGCGCGGATGTGACGCGGTCCGTCCTTCACGTGGGTCACGCCGGTGTCGACGATGAAGAGTTCCTTCTCGTCGGGCGAAAAGGCGATCCCGTTCGGTTTGACGAAATCGATGGCGACCGCAGCGACCGCCCCGCTCGCCGGATCGACGCGATAGACGTTGCTCGCGCCGATCTCGGAGGGCGCGGCGTCGCCCTCATAGTTGGAATCGATGCCGTAGCTCGGATCGGTGAACCAGACCGAGCCGTCGGACTTGACGACGACGTCGTTCGGCGAATTCAGCCTCTTGCCCTCGAAGCGGTCGGCAAGAACGACGCGGGCGCCGTCATGCTCGATGCGCGAGACGCAGCGCCCGCGATGTTCGCAGGAGATTAGCCGTCCCTCGCGATCGACCGTGTGGCCGTTATGGTTCATCGCCGGCGCCAGAAAGACCGAGACGGAGCCGTCCGTCTCGTCGAAGCGCATCACGCGATCGTTCGGTATGTCCGACCAGACGAGATATTTGCCGGCCGGGAAATAGGCCGGGCCCTCGGCCCAGCGGCAACCGGTATAGAGCTTGTCGAGATGGACATTGCCGTGGGCGAGTTTCTCGAAACGCTCGTCGAGTATCTCGATGCTGGACGTGAACATGGGCGTTTCCCCTATGCGGGCGCCGATTGTCTTGGCGCCCTTGTCGGCCCGCACAATCGCGCAAGCGCGGCGCCGGCGCAACTTCGGCGGCGGGCGTTGCTCTCCGGCGCTATTCGGCCGGCTCCGCCGCGCCAAGCGGCGGAGCAGGCGCGGGTTCGACGACCTTCTTGCGCCGGCGCCCGGCAAGGAAGGAATCGACGAAGTCGAGGTAGTAGTACACGACCGGCGTGATGTAGAGCGTCAGCAATTGCGATACGCAAAGGCCGCCGACAATGGCGACGCCGAGCGGCTGGCGCAACTCGGAGCCGGCGCCGGCGCCCAGAGCGATGGGCAACGAGCCGAGCAGGGCGGCCATCGTGGTCATGATGATCGGGCGGAAGCGGATCAGCGCGGCTTCGCGGATCGCCGTGAGCGCGTCCATGCCGCCTTCGGTGCGCCGCGCGATCGCGAAGTCGACCATCATGATCGCATTCTTCTTGACGATGCCGATCAGCAGGAGAATGCCGATGATCGCGATGACGGAGAGGTCCATGTGGAAATATTCGAGCGCGAGGAGCGCCCCGAGGCCGGCCGAGGGCAAGCCCGAAAGAATGGTGATCGGGTGGATATAGCTCTCGTAGAGCACGCCGAGCAGGATATAGATCGTCAGCACGGCGGCGAGCAGCAGCACGCCCTGGCCGGCGAGCGCCTGCTGGAAGAGCTGCGCGTTGCCGGTGAAACCGGTGATGATCGACGGCGGCAGATTGGATTGCCTTTCGATCGCACGGATCGCGTCGATCGCCTGTCCGAGCGAAGTGTCCGGCGCGAGATTGAACGAAATGGTGACGGCCGGCTGCTGCGACTGCCGATTGATCTGCAACGGCCCGACGGTGCGGCGCATCGTTGCGAGTTCGTTGAGCGGCACGAGCGAACCGTTCGCGGCGGTCACGTAAATGCGCCCCAGCGCGGCCGGGTCGTTCTGGAACTGGTTATCCGCCTCGATGATCACCTGATAGTCGTTGGCTTCGGTGAAAATCGTGGAAATCTGCCGCGTGCCATAGGCGTTGTAGAGCGCCATCCGCACTTGATCGGTGGTGACGCCGAAGGCGGCGGCCTTTTCGCGATCGATGTCGACGCGCGCCTGCGGATTGTTGATGTCGAGGTCGGTGTTGACGTCCTTGAGACCCGGCAATTGCGCGATCGCCTTCTCCATCTGCGGCGCCCGCGAATAGAGCGCGTCGATGTCGCCCGACTGCAAAGTATATTGGTATTTCGCTCGCGCGATGCGCCCGCCGGTGAGTTCAAGATTCTGAACGGGTTGCAATATCGTGCGAAGGCCGGGAACGACGTCGACCGAGGCGCGCAGCCGTTGCATCACCTTGTATACCGGCCCGCGCTCATATTTGGGTTTCAACTTGATGAACAGAAAGCCCTTGTTGGTGACGCCGCCGAAACCGACGGCCGAGGTCACGTCCTGCACGGCGGGATCGTCCTTGATGATCTTCGCCACCGCCTGTTCCCGCTGCGACATGGCGTCGAAGCTCGTGTCGGCCTGGGCTTCGGTTACGCCACGCAGGAATCCAGTGTCTTCGTCCGGGAAAAACCCTTTCGGAATTGTGATGTAGAGCGAGAGCGCGAGATAGCCGGTGACGAAAGTGCCGATCAGCACGAAAAGACGGTATTTGAGCACGAAATCGAGCGAAATCCGGTAGAGCGTCTGCAGCCCGTCGACGAAGAAATCGGAAAGGCGCGAAAAGAGGCCGGCCGCCGCGCCGTGCTTGGGCGCGCTCAAAACGCGGGCGCACAGCATCGGCGTCAGCGTCAGCGAGACGAAGCCCGAGACGAGAATGGCGACCGTGATGGTGACGGCGAACTCTCGAAAGACCCGGCCGACGACGCCGCCCATCAGCAACACGGGAATGAAGACAGCGACCAGCGAGAAGGTGATCGAGAGAATAGTAAAGCCGATCTCGCGCGCGCCTTGCAGCGCGGCCTCGAAGGGCCGCATGCCCTCTTCGATATGGCGCGTTATGTTTTCGAGCATGACGATGGCGTCGTCGACCACAAGACCGACCGAAAGCGTCAGCCCGAGAAGCGAGATGTTGTCGATCGAGAAGCCGAAAAGGTA
>DASZFX010000042.1:0-7016 GCA_035939375.1 Roseiarcus sp. | reverse complement strand
GACCGTTCAGGCAGGCGTTACGGGCGCCGTCTCAGCCCGCGGCGACATTTGCGTCCTCGTCAACGCGGCGGGCGAAGCGCCTTCTGCGCCTTTCGAGAAGACCGATCTTTCGACGTGGAGCCGCGTCCTCAGCGTCAATCTCACCGGCGCGTACCTCGTCACCCAGGCCGTCCTGCCGTCGATGCGGCGGGTCGCGGCCGGCCGCATCGTCAATATCGCCAGTACGGCCGGCCTCACCGGCTACCCTTACGTCTCGGCCTATTGCGCCTCGAAACATGGTCTCGTCGGCCTGACCCGCGCGCTGGCGCTCGAACTCGCGCGAAGCGCGATCACCGTCAACGCCCTCTGCCCCGGCTTCACCGACACGCCCCTCCTCGACGGCGCGATCGAGACGGTCATGCAGAAGACCGGCCGCTCGCGACAGGAGACGCTCGCGAGCCTCGTTCGCGCCAATCCGCAGGGGCGCCTCGTCACGCCGGCGGAAGTCGCTCAAACGATTCTCTGGCTGGTCTCGCCCGAGGCGTCAGCGATCACCGGGCAAGCCATCGCTATAGCCGGCGGCGAAGTCATGGCTGGCTAAAGGCATTGGCAGGTTGAAGGGTCATGGGAGACTGAGGGTGAAGACAAGCAACGCCATGCAAGCGCGCAAGCGCGCCTTCAAGGGACGAAAGCCGGCGCATTTCCGCTTCGAGACGGACGAAGACGGGCGAGTCGCGACGATCACGCTCGATCGCGCCGAGAAGAAGAATCCTCTGACCTTCGACTCGTATCAGGAACTCGGCGAATTCTTTCATGGGCTTCGCAACGCGAGCGACGTGCGGGCGGTGGTCTTGACCGGGGCGGGCGGCAATTTTTCCTCGGGCGGCGACGTCTTCGAGATCATCGAACCGCTGACGCGTATGTCGGCGCCCGACATCCTCGCCTTCACGCGCATGACCGGCGATCTTGTCAAGGCGATCCGCCATTGTCCGCAGCCCGTCATCGCGGCGGTCGACGGCGTTTGCGCCGGCGCCGGCGCGATTCTGGCGATGGCGTCGGATCTTCGCCTGGCGACGCCCGAGGCCAAGACGGCCTTTCTTTTCACGCGCGTCGGACTTGCCGGCGCGGATATGGGCGCCTGCGGCATTCTCCCGCGCCTGATCGGCCAGGGCCGGGCCAGCGAGCTTCTTTTGACCGGCCGCGTGATGACCGCGGCCGAGGGCCACGCTTGGGGTTTCTACAACGCGCTGCATGATCAGAGCGCGCTTCTCGACGAGGCCCGCCGTTTGGCGCGGAGCCTCGCCGAGGGTCCGTGGTTCGCCCATACGATGACCAAGACCATGCTCAACCAGGAATGGGCGATGGGCCTTGACGAGCTTATCGAAGCCGAGGCGCAGGCGCAGGCTATCTGCATGGCGACGGGCGATTTCCATCGCGCTTTCGAAGCCTTCGCGGCCAAGGCCAAACCGCAATTCGAGGGGGATTGAGGTTGGCCGACATGCGGAGCGGCGCCTCCCTCGCGCCCGATCGCTCTCATCTCGATTGGCCGTTCTTCGACGCCGCCCATCGGCGGCTCGCGGCGCAGCTCGATCGTTTCATAAGCGAAGGCGGTCTGGGCGAGATCGACCATGCGGATGTCGATGCCGCCTGTCGAAAACTGGCGCGGGCGCTGGGCGACGCTGGAGTGTTGCGCCATTGCGCGCCAGGCGCCTTTGGCGGCGCCTCGGACGAAATCGACAGCCGCGCCCTTTGCCTCGTCCGCGAGACGCTGGCCTATGCCGACGGCCTCGCGGATTTCGTTTTCGCCATGCAAGGGCTTGGCAGCGGCGCGATCAGCCTCGTTGGATCGGAAGCGCTGAAACGCGTCATCCTCCCGAAAGTCGCGAGCGGTGAATTGATCTCGGCTTTTGCGTTGTCGGAGCCAGAAGCCGGCTCCGACGTCGCGGCGATGACTTGCTCCGCCCGGCGCGACGGCGCCGACTATGTCATCGATGGCGAGAAGACCTGGATCTCGAACGGCGGCGTCGCCGACGTCTACACACTCTTTGCGCGCAGCGGCGAAGCGCCGGGCGCACGCGGCGTTTCGGCTTTCGTGGTCTTTGCCGATGCGCCGGGCCTGTCGATCGCCGAGCGCATCCAGACCATGGCGCCGCATCCTTTGGCCCGCCTGCGCTTCGACAATTGTCGCATCCCCGCTTCGCAATTGCTCGGCGCGCCCGGCGAAGGGTTCAAGATCGCGATGCGCACGCTCGACATTTTCCGCGCCTCCGTCGCCGCCGCCGCTGTCGGCTTTGCGCGCCGCGCGCTGGACGAAGCGACTAGCCACGCCCGCACGCGCCGGATGTTCGGGGCGACGCTCTCGGATTTGCCCTTGGCGCAGAGTACGCTTGGCGAGATGGCGAGCGCGATCGACGCCGCCGCGCTCCTGACCTATCGCGCCGCCTGGCGGCGCGACGTCCAGAACCTGACCGCGACCCGCGAAGCCGCGATGGCCAAGATGAATGCGACCGAAAGCGCGCAATGGGTGATCGATCAGGCGTTGCAGCTTTTCGGCGCCCGCGGCGTCAAGGTCGGCGAGACTGTCGAACGTCTCTATCGCGAAATCCGCGCCCTCCGGATCTATGAGGGCGCGACCGAAGTCCAAAAGCTGATCATTGGCCGCGAATTGATCAAAGCCCGTCCTTCTCCTCCCGAATATTGAGCAATGAGCCATGACCTCCGCGAAGACATCCGAGCGTCCCGCAAGCCTTCACCGCGTACTTCAGCCGGCCGGCTGGGCCAAGCCGATTGGCTACGCCAATGGCGTAGCGGCGCGCGGCCAGACCATTTTCGTCGCCGGCCAGATCGGATGGAACGCAGAATGCAAATTCGAAACGCATGATCTGGCCGGCCAGGTGCGCCAGGCGTTGCAAAACGTCGTTGCAGTGCTGCGCGAGGGCGGGGCCGAGCCCAGAGACGTGACGACGATGACCTGGTACGTCCTCGACCGCAAAGGATATGTCGCCGCGCTCAAAGAGATCGGCGAAGCCTACCGCGCGACGATGGGGCGCCATTTTCCGGCCATGGCGGTGGTCGAGGTCTCGGGCCTGATCGAGGACGAGGCGTTGGTCGAAATCCAGGCGACGGCGGTCGTGGCGGACTAGCGCATCGGATTCGCAATTTGAATCGCAGAGGCTCGTCGGCGCACAGGAGCCCCTGTTCCAAATAATGGCGGCTTGCGCCTCCCGCCGCCCGCCAGGTGAGTTCATTTGTGGGTCCGACGCTCCTGGGCGACTGGGCGGGGGCGCCGCCCGTCCCGTAAGCCCTTTGCGAGGCCGCTGGACGTCTCCCGACCGGCGGCAGGGGGAGGCGAAGATGACCGACTCGCAAATGCAGCTTTTGGCGCGACGAAAACTCCTCACCGGCGCGCTCATGCTCGCTGTCGCGCTGCCGACGTTCGGCGCCTCGCGCGCTCGCGCCGCCAACGCCTTTGACGGGACCTGGGCCGGTCTCGACGCCAATGGCGAGACCGTGCAGATGATTTTCGTCAGCGGCGAGATCATCGGCTTCTATTGGCGCGGCGACTATCTCGACGCCAGCGCCGTAAAGTTCGACAAAGCCGGCTCCAACCTGTCCTTCACCTTCACCGGCGGCCAGGCGGTCGTGAACCGCGACGCGGCCGGCATGACCATCACGATCCGCGACAAAGGCGGCGAAAGCCATATCGATCTGAAGAAGGACTGATGAGCGCGCCGAGCCCATCCGGTTTCCGACTGAACGACGCTGTTTGTAAAAGCGCGATGCTCCCATCGATTGCCAGGTTCTAACACCTGGCGCGGGCGAAATTCGCCCGGGCCGTCCCCATCACATGTCGGCGCTCCTGGCCTGGCCTTGCTCGCTCTCGCCTCTTTCGCGAAACTCTCCGCAATTTCCGGCCCGAGGGCGTAAGCCTGAGCACGAGGAAGAGACCAATGACGAGCGGCGAGGATTTGCGGCGCATCGCGCTTTCGTTGCCGGGCGTGAGCGAAGCGCCGCATTTCGACCGCCTCGCCTTTCGCGCGGCGCGCATCTTCACAACGCTCGCCGCCGATCGCCAAAGCGCCAACATCAGGCTCGCGCCCGATGAACAGGAGTTCAAATGCCTTCTCGCGCCGGAAGCCTTTGCGCCGCTGAAAGGCGGTTGGGGCGCGGCCGGCTGGACACGCGCCGAACTCTCGGCGCTCGATGAGGCCGAGCTTCGCGCCGCGATCGAGATGGCTTGGCGCCACGCTCAGCCCAAAGCGCGGTCGCCGGCCAGCAAGCCCGCGCCCGCTCGAAAGCGGCGGCGTTGATTCTTCAACGCTCCTGCATCGTCGGCCGGATCAAGATTTCGTTGACATTGACGCGCGGATGCTGCGTCACCGCATAGAGCACGGCGGCGGCGATGTCCTCCGGCTGCATCGGCTCGGTCATGACCTTTCGCATTTCCGCCACCGCCGCCTTCATGCCGGGATTAATGATGTGGTCGGCAAGTTCGGTCGCCACCGCGCCGGGCTCGATCACGGTGACGCGAATCTTGTCCTTGTAGACTTCGCGCCGCAGCGACTCCGAAAAAGCGCCGACGCCGAATTTCGTCGCCGCATAGCCGGCGGAGCCGGGATTGGCGACGCGGCCTGCCACCGAGGAGATATTGACGAAGTGGCCGGCGCCCCCGCGCTTCATGATCGGCAGGGCGAGGCGCGTGAGCGTCATCAGGCCGAAGAGATTGATCTCGATCATGCGGCGGAAATCGGCGATCTCGGCTTCGGCGACCGGCGACAGCAGCATCACGCCGGCGTTGTTGACCAGGATGTCGAGCCGGCCGAAGCGGTTCTCGACCTCGCCGAGCATGCGCTTGGCCTCGCTTTCCAGCGCGGCGTCTGCCGCCAGCGCCAGCGCCTCGCCGCCGGCCTCAGCGATACGTTCAGCGACAGCTGCGAGCCTTTCGGCGCGCCGCGCGACGATGGCGGTTCTTGCGCCGGCTCCGGCAAGGGCGAAGGCGGTCGCCTCGCCAATGCCGGAGGAAGCCCCGGTCACCAACGCGACGCGGCCCTTCAGCGGCTTGGCCGCTTGATCCTTGGCTGTCATGTCACGATCCTATCTGGGGTCGATGCTGCAAGCGCGGCGATGGGATGGTTCGCCGCTTCCGCTATGTGTGGATCGCGCAAGACGATCGCAAGAGAATCTGCGAAGTCGGGCGAGGCGCGCTCAGCGGTCGCCGCCTTAGGCTGCTCGCTTCGCGCCGGCGGCTTTCGTCGAAGCCCGCCTTGCTTGTCCCACCGCCTTGACCATGCCCTTGGCGCCCCTTAGTGCGCCTGCGGCGATTTCAAGGCCGAGGAAACGGGCGCGATCGACCGGGCCCGGCAACTCAAGCTCGCCGGTGAGGGCGGCTGTAAAGCCGAAGCGCGCGTAATAGGGCGCGTCGCCGACGAGCAGCACGGCTTCATGGCCGCCCGCCGCGGCGCGCTGAAGCGCTTCGTACATCAGCGCCGAACCGATGCCGCGCGAGCGATGCGATGCGGCGACCGCCACCGGGCCGAGCAGCAGGGCAGGGCGATCGCCCGCCCTCACATTCCAACATCGCAATGTGCCGACGATGTCGCCTTGATCGCGCGCGACGAGCGCGAGGCCCGCGACGGGCCTGAGCCCGTCGCGCAGGCGCTGGCTGGTCTTGGCGAGGCGCGTTGGACCAAACGCCTCGTCGAGCAAAGCCTCGCGGGCCGGCGCGTCGAGGGAGCGCTCATCGTCGATGAGCGCGGCGCGTTCGTCGCTTGGAAAGTCGGCCGGCGCGGCGCCGGAGACCGTCAGGCGGGCGGGATCGAACAAAAGAGTCATCGATGCCTCCAGAATGCCGGAGCGTGGATGATCCTCGCGCCGAGCGCGCTCCGTTGAAGAAGGCGCCGGCCGTTCGGGTTGGGTTTCAGGGAAAACTGGGGGAACCCCCGGTCTTTTGGATCGGACGCTCGTAGCGACGACGCTCAGATCACATAGGACTTCAGCGGCGGGAAACCGTTGAAGCCGACGGCGGAATAGGTCGTCGTATAGGCGCCTGTTCCTTCGATCAGCACCTTCGCGCCGATCTCCAGACTCACCGGAAGGAGGTAAGGCTCCTTCTCGTAGAGCACGTCGACCGAGTCGCAGGTCGGACCGGCGATGACGCAGGGCGCCATCGCGTCGTCGTCGAAAGGCGTCTTGATCGGATAGCGGATCATCTCGTCCATCGTCTCGGCGAGGCCGTTGAACTTACCGATGTCGAGATAGACCCATCGCACCTTGTCGTCGTCCGCCTTCTTCGAGATCAGCACGACCTCGGCCTCGATGATGCCGGCGTTGCCGACCATGCCGCGGCCCGGCTCGATGATCGTCTCGGGGATGCGGTTGCCGAAATGCTTGCGCAAGGCTCGAAAGATCGTCTGGCCATAGGTCTTCACGCCCGGCACCTCTTTAAGGTAGCGGGTCGGAAAGCCGCCGCCGAGATTGAGCATGGCGAGGTTGATCCCTTTCTCAGCGAGGTCCTTGAAGATCGCGGCCGAGTTCTTCAGCGCCCCGTCCCACATGCGCGGGTTGGGCTGCTGTGAGCCGACATGGAAGGAGAGGCCATAGGCGACGAGACCGAGCCGATGGGCGTGTTCGAGCACGCGGCCCGCCATCGCCGGCGCGCAACCGAATTTGCGCGACAGCGGCCATTCGGCGCCGGCGCCGTCGCAAAGGATGCGGCAGAAGACTTTCGCGCCGGGCGCGGCGCGCGCAACCTTCTCGACCTCGGCCTCGCAATCGACCGCAAAGAGCCTGACGCCAAGCGCATGAGCGCGGGCGACGTCGGCCTCTTTCTTGATCGTGTTGCCGAAGCTGATCCGATCCGGCGTCGCGCCGGTCGCCAGGACTTGCTCGACCTCGGTCAGCGAAGCGGTATCGAAGCAGGAGCCGAGCCGAGCCAGCAGATCGAGGATCTCCGGCGCGGGATTGGCCTTGACCGCATAATAAACGCGCGTATCCGGCAGCGCACTGGCGAAGCCGTCGTAGTTCTCGCGGATGACGTC
>DASZFX010000041.1:0-3621 GCA_035939375.1 Roseiarcus sp. | reverse complement strand
ACCGAAAGGTCTGTCAAGGGCGCGCTTTGCGCGCCGCCGAAGGCGGCTAAAGCCCTTGACAGACCTTTCGGCCGGCGCACAGGAGCCCCGGTTCCATATAATGGCGGCTTGCGCCTCCCGCCGCCCGCCAGGTGTGAGTTCATTTGGGGGTCCGATGCTCCTCTCGGCGCCTTCGGCTTTCGCCAGCAGAGATATGGGAAGCAAGGCGGCGGCGGATTGGCGCGCCGAGTCATTCGGCGCGTGCCTGAGCCGTGCTTGGCGTCAAGGCCAAGCCCGCTTCGCGCGCCTTGACCCCTCCGCGCGGCTCAGGCTTTTCGGTTGACATGATCTTTGCTGACGAAAGCCGGCCAAGGGCCGTCTTTGCGCAGCAAAGACCATGACAACCACGAGCCAGTCGGACGGGCGTTGTCACCGCGAAGCGGCCGTAACGAAGTGGAGGAGCGGCCATAGGGCGTCGAAGACGCCCGTCTTCGACGGGCTACGGCCGCGACGACGACGGGCCGATGTGGCGCCTCGTAATGACCCGCGCTCGGAGCCTCAACTCCGCCTTGCCGCCGCAAAGGCGAAAGTCGCGGCGAGGGCAAGCCAGAAAAGGATCATGCCGGTCCCGCCGATCGGCGCCGCCATCGGGAAGAGCCGTCCGCCGGCGAGCGCCCGCGCGGCGAGGTCGGCGCTGAAAAGGACCGCTGCGCCGCCAAGGCCGAAGCCGCAGACGAGCAAGGCGCGGCGGGCGCCTTCGCGTGACGTTTGAGCGAGGAGCGCGGCAAGGCCGAGCAGCGCCGACGCATTGAGGATCAGGAACAGCGCCCCGGTCTCGGCAAGGCCGCCGCCTCCGTTGTGAGCCGCCACGGCCGCCAAGACGACGCCGGCCGCGCCCATCAGGGCGGCGAGCGCGGCGAGCGCGGCAGACTGGCGCATCATCGATGACCTCACTCGGCAGGAAAAGCACGGAGCGCTGCGACGAATGACACGTCGCCGGCCTTGACCGCAATCGTGGCGAAGCCGGCCTGCTTCCCGCGCCGCCTGAGCTGGGCTAAATCAAATCGGGGCGCCGCCGGGCCGCCTCGACGCCAGGCGGTCAGCATGTCCCTTGTCAATCATCTCCACACCCTTGTTCATACTTACGGCTATTTCGCCGTCTTTGTGATCGTCTGCCTGGAGAGCGCCGGCGTGCCGTTGCCGGGGGAGACCGCGCTGGTCACCGCTGCAATTTTCGCTGGCCGCGGCGAGCTCGACATCAAGGGCGTGATCGGCTGCGCCGCGCTGGCGGCGATTTTCGGCGACAATCTCGGCTATTGGGCCGGCCGCGAATTCGGCTTTCCACTCGTGCTCAAATACGGCCGCTATCTGCATCTCGACGAGCCGCGGCTGAAACTCGGCCAATATCTTTTCCAGCGCCACGGCGGCAAGATCGTCTTCTTCGGCCGCTTCGTCGCCGTATTGCGCGCCTTCGCCGCGCTGCTTGCCGGCATCAACCGGCTGTCCTGGCCGCGCTTTTTTCTCTTCAACGCGCTTGGCGGGATCGTCTGGGCGAGCCTCTTCGGCCTCGGCGGCTTTTTCCTTGGCCACGCCTTCGAACATTACGCGCGGCCCGTGGGCGTCGCGGCGTTGGTCCTGGCTGTCATCGGCGCGATCGCGGCGAGCCGCTTCATCGCCCATCACGAGCAGCTTCTCATCGCCGAAGCCGAGAGGGCGCTTCCCGGCCCGCTGGTCGCGCCGAAGGATCCGTCACACGGCGGCTAAGGGACCAAATAAAACCGCAATCCGCGCCGGTGCGGATTGCCGTTCCGGCCGGGGGAAGGATGGCAAGACATCGGCGGCGCGTAGAGCGTTTCACATTTCAGGGGAAGCATAGCCGGCGTTAGCGAAGTCGTCGTCGTATTCTGAAGCTTCGATGTCTGCGATGAGGCTGCCGTTGCGTCGCCATGTATCTCGAAGGTCTAAGCGCCAATCCACAGGATATCCACAAGATATCCACAGCCTGTCCACTGGTTTTCGAGGGGCTTCGTAGCGTCCACGCCGGCCCCGCGCTCCGAATGGATCGCGGACGACCCTCTTTGTCATCCAGGCGCCCGACGCGCCCCCTCTCCCGTTTACGGGAGAGGGTTGGGGTGAGGGTGACCCGCGACCCCGCCAATTCTCATTACGATGCCCCGCGCTATCCCGCCTGACTCGCGCCCGCGCCGGCCGGCCCGCCGCGCTCGGTTGGGCCGATCCAGAAGCGCAATTGCTCCGAGCGCCGCAGCACATCCACCGAGACCGTGCGGCTGATCTTGTCGGCGTCGAGCATGCGCAACAGGTCTTCGGCGCCGCTCACAAGCTTGCCGTCGAGCGCGACGATCATGTCGCCGGTCAACAGGCCGGCGTGGTCGGCGGGGCTCCGGGCTTCGACCGCGAGCACTCTTGCGCCATTCGTCTGTTCGAGGCCGAGGCGAAGCGCGATGCGCCGCGGGATGGCGACCGTTCCAGCGCCAATGCCGATATAGGCGCGCCGCACGCGACCGTGCCGGGCGATCTCGCCGAGCACGAGATTCGCGGTGTTCGAGGCGACGGCGAAGCAGATGCCTTGCGCGCCCATGATGATCGCGGTGTTGATCCCGATCACCTCGCCGCGCGAGGAGACGAGCGGGCCGCCGGAATTGCCGGGATTGAGCGCAGCGTCGGTCTGGATCACGTCTTCGATCATCCGCCCGCTCTTGGCTCGCAGCGAGCGACCGAGCGCCGAAACGACCCCGGTCGTGACGCTGGCGTCGAAGCCGAGCGGATTGCCGATGGCGATGGCGATCTGGCCGCGCTTGAGTTTGGAGCTGTCGCCGAGCCTGGCGGCCGGCAAAGTGGCGCTGTCGTCGATGCGTAGCAGCGCCAGGTCGCAGTCCGGATCGTCGCCGAGCACGCGGGCATGGAGCTGGCGCCCTTCGAGCGTCGTCACTTCGGCGCCGCGTGCGCCCTGCACGACATGGCTGTTGGTCAGGACAAATCCGTCCGGCGAGACGATGACGCCCGAGCCTGAGCCGGCGCTGGCGCCGAGACGTTTGATGTCGACGCGCACGACGCTCGGCCCGACGCGTTCGACGACGTCGCTGACGACGCGCGAATAGGCGTCGAGCGCCTCCCCGTCCGCTAAAGCGGAAGACGCGCCCGGGCCGGAGGATTCGGATTGGGAGTCCAGCGCATAGGCGTTGGAGCGGTTGAAGGAAGTTTCATCGAGCATCGCGCAGATATGGGGAGCGAGCGCGCGGGCGGCAAGCAGGGGGGGCGGGAAGGGTGGTCTGCATACGCCGCGGGCGTGGCGAGGCGCGCGCCAGCGCCCCCATTGGGGCGGGACCACGTCGGCCCGTCGCCATCAAGCGTCCGTAGCCCGTCGAAGACGGGCGTCTTCGACGCCCTATGGCCGCTCCTCCACTTCGTTGCGGCCGCTTCTTGGTGACAACGCCGGTCCGACGTGGCTATCGGTTTTCATGGTCTTTGCTGCGCAAAGACGGCCTTGGCCGGCTTTCGTCAGCAAAGATCATGTCAACCGAAAAGCCTGAGCCGCGCGCAGGGGTCAAGGCGCGCGAAGCGAAGCGTAGCGCCCCGCGAAGCGGGCTTGGCCTTGACGCCGAGCACGGCTCAGGCACGCGC
>DASZFX010000040.1:0-12445 GCA_035939375.1 Roseiarcus sp. | reverse complement strand
CAATGTTCCGAACAGATGGCGCTTGCGGCGGCGACGATCGTCGCGGTTCTCTTATTCGACGCGGACGGCGCCCAGACCGGATTATTGCAAACGGCGCAGACGCTGCCCCTCCTCATTCTATCGCTGCCGGCCGGCGTTCTCGCCGATCGGGTTTCGCGGCGCGGGTTGATGGTCGCCGCCGAGGCGGCGCTTCGGGGTCGAAGCGTGCGTGACGATTTCGACGCTTGGTTTCTTCATCCAGCTCATGGCGATCCTCGCCTCCGCGCCGCCACGGCTCAGGGCGCCGCCGGAGGCCGCGGAGTGAGTTTGGTACGTCTTGGCCGCCGATGGACGCCCGTCTCAAGGGACGGGCCACGGCGCCGGATGGAAGGTAATTCGGAGCGATGGGGTACGATGCTTTTGGCCGCGTCAGACGTCGTAGTTGGCCGGATCGAAGACCCTCTTCACTGAGCAGAACTCGCAGGTGACGCCGATCTTGCCGTCGTCTCCGACCATGTCGTGACGCTCCTCGGCCGAGAAACTGCGCAGCATCGCGTCGATCCGCTCGGCCGAGCAGCGGCAGGCGTCGCGCAGCGCGCCGTGTTGGAAGACGCGCACGCCGCGTTCGTGAAACAGCCGGTAGAGCAGCCGCTCGCTCGACAAAGTCGGGTCGATCAATTCGTGGTCCTCGACAGTCCCGACAAGGGCGCGCGCCTCCATCCAGGCGTGGTCTTCGGCGACGACGTCGCGGACGGCGTCCTCCGGCGCATCGCCTGGATCAAGATCGGCCTGCCGCCGGCGCTCGATCGAATCGGGCAGGAATTGCGCCATCAGGCCGCCGGCGCGCCAATGGGCGGCCTCGGGCGTTACGACCTCGCCGACGGCAAGGCGCACCAGGGTCGGAATTTGCTCGGAGCGCTGGAAGTATTGATGCGCCGCCGCTTCGAGCCCCTGGCCGTCGAGCGCGATGATCCCCTGGTAGCGCGACATGCCGGCGCCGGGATCGACGGTGAAGGCGAGATGACCTTCGCCGAGGAGATCGCCCGAGCGCGCCGCGCCGCTCATCGCTGCGAGCTTGTCGGCGTCGAACCGCGCCAAAGCGCGCAAATTCGAAGGCGCGTCGAAATCGACGATCAGCATGTTCAAGGCGCCGTTGGTCTGCGTCTGGAGCTGGAAACTGCCTTCGATCTTCAGCGCCGAGCCGAGCAGGACGGTCAACGCCGCCGCTTCGCCGACGATCCGGGCCACCACGGAAGGATAGGCGTGACGTTTCAAGATCGCGTCGATCGCAGGGCCGAGCCGCACCACGCGGCCGCGCGTGCTCAAGGGTTCGACCGCGAATGGCAGAACGATATCTTCGCGTCTATCGTCGGAAACCGCGCGTGTGGGCGCTCGCTCGCTCACCAGCCGGGCGCTCCCAGGCACCAGGCGAGAATGCCCTTCTGCGCGTGCAAGCGATTTTCCGCCTCGTCGAAGACGACCGATTGCGGCCCATCGATCACTTCGTCGGTGACTTCCTCGCCGCGATGAGCGGGCAGGCAATGCATGAAAATCGCATCCTTCGCGGCAGCGTTCATCAGTTGCTGGTTGACTTGATAGGGCGCGAGAAGATTGTGGCGGCGGCCCTCGTCTTCATCGCCCATCGACACCCAGCAGTCGGAAACCACGGCGGCGGCGCCGGCGGCGGCGGCAAAAGGATCTTCGCCGAGGCGCACATCGGCGCCCAGCGCCCGCGCCGCCTCGATGCGCCCCGGCGCCGGCTGCAATTCGCGCGGGCAGGCGATGTCGAGCGAAAATTCGAAGCGCTGCGCCGCATCGATCCAGGACGACAGAACATTGTTGTAATCGCCGCTCCAGGCGATCTTGCGGCCGCGTATCGGCCCGCGATGCTCCTCGAAAGTGAGGATGTCCGCCATCGCCTGGCAGGGATGAGACTGTTTGGTGAGGCCATTGATGACTGGCACCGTGGCGTAGCGCGCCAGCTCCTCCATCGCCTGGTGGTCTAGGATGCGGATCATGATGGCGTCGATGTAGCGCGAGAGGACGCGCGCGGTGTCGGCAAGCGTCTCGCCGCGGCCAAGCTGCATTTCCGCGCCGGTCAGCATCATCGCGTCGCCGCCGAGTTCGCGCATCGCTTTGTCGAAAGAGACGCGCGTGCGCGTCGAGGGACGATCGAAGATCATCGCCAGCGTCTTGCCGGCGAGCGGGCGTTTCTCCGGCGTCTCGCCTTTGACGCGGGCGCTTTTCATGGCCGACGAGGCGTCGAGCATGTGGCGCAGGTCGCGCGCGGGAACCTTCAGGAGATCGAGAAAATGCCGGACGGGCGCTTCTGGCGCGCTCATTCGGCCGCGCCCCGCTGGGCCGCCGCCGCCTCTCGCTCGAGACGCAGGCATGCGGCGTCCAGCCGGCGAACGCCCTCGACGAGCTCTTCCTCGCTGATGACGAGCGGCGGCAGCAGGCGCACGACATTGTCGCCCGCCGGAATGGTCAGCAACCTCTCCGCGCGCGCTGCGGCGGCGAAATCGGTATTGGGCGCCTTGAGCTTCAGGCCGACCATCAACCCCTCGCCGCGCACCTCTTCGATGATCGCGTCATGGCGGTCCCTGAGCTCGGCGAGGCGCTGGCGCAAGAGGAGGCCGAGCTGCGCGACGCGCTCGATGAAGCCGGGGGCCAGCACGACGTCGAGTACGGCGTTGCCGATCGCCATGGCGAGCGGGTTGCCGCCGAATGTTGTGCCGTGTACGCCGGTGGTGAAGCCTTTGGCCGCGTCGGCCGTCGCCAGGCACGCCCCCATCGGGAAACCCCCGCCAATGCCCTTGGCAATGGTCATGATGTCAGGGTGAATGCCGGCGTGCTCGTAGGCGAAGAGCTTGCCGGTACGCCCGACGCCGGTCTGGATCTCGTCGAAAACGAGCATCAGGCCGTGCTTGTCGCAAAGGGCGCGCAAACCGCGCAAATATGCCGGCGGCACGACGCGCACCCCGCCCTCGCCCATGATCGGCTCGATGAAGATCGCGCCGGTCTCGGGGCCGATCGCTCTTTCGACCGCCTCGATGTCGGTCACCGGAATCTGGTCGAAGCCCTCGACCTTCGGGCCGAAGCCCTCGAGGTATTTCGCCTGGCCGCCGGCCGCGATCATCGCAAGCGTGCGGCCATGAAAAGCGCCTTCGAAAGTGATGACGCGATAGCGCTCGGGACGGCCGTCGACCGACTGGCGCTTGCGCGCCATCTTGATCGCCGCCTCATTGGCCTCGGCGCCTGAATTGGAGAAGAAGACGACGTCGGCGAATGTCGCCTCGACAAGGCGGCGGGCGAGCCTTTCGCCGTCGGGTATCTGGAAGAGGTTCGACGTATGCCAGAGCTTGCCGCCTTGGCGGGTCAAAGCCTCGACGAGATGGGGATGCGAATAACCGAGCGAGGCGACCGCGATCCCGGCGCCAAAATCGAGATAGCGTTCGCCGCTCGTCGAGATCAGCCAGGCGCCTTCGCCTCTGTCGAAGGCGACGTCGGCCCTCGCATAGACCGGCACGATCGCGGAAGACACTTTTTTTCTCCATGCTTCCGGACGCATCGGCCCCTCCGGATCGGGCGGCAGAAACAAAAACGCCGCCCCGCTGGGACGGCCGCTCCACGTAAAAGACAATACCGCGCCAGCGGCTTTCCGGTCAAATCACAACAAAAGCGGCGTCTGCGAGCGAAAAAAGAAAGCGATCGCCCGACGTCGTGCGACGTTGGCGTACAAGAGTTTTCTCGCCTGGAGGCGGCGGCGGCCAGGGGCGGCAAGCCGCCGGTCCGCGCATCTCTGTTGAAAACAGGCGATCCACGGCGAGTGGGACTCTTGCGCGCGATTCAACGACTAGTGTATTTTCTTCGCTGTCGGCCACGAGATGTCGTGTCGTCGATTTTCTTGAGAGCGTGAAGTGCGGGGCGTTCGTCGGCGCGACCGAACGAGCGGGGGCGCCGGATTCCGTCAAACGCTTCGAATGGGCGGAATCGGCGGCGCGAGGGGGCGGCTGGCGGATAGATGCGACGCCGGCGGAAACGAGGCCAACATGTATTGGACGGATGAGAAGGTCGAGTATTTGCGGCAACTATGGCTCGATGGGAAAAGCGCCAGCCAGATCGCGGCGGAGCTGGGCGACGGCGTGACGCGCAATGCGGTGATCGGCAAGGTGCATCGGCTGGGTCTCTCCGGCCGCGTGAAGACCAGCGCCCCGTCGGTTCCTCGGGTCAGGCAACGCCCGCCGCAGGCGGCGCGCTCCCCAAGCGCCAGAAGCGGCGGCTTCCGCGGCAACGCCGCTTTGGCGATGGCGCGCGATCCCCATATCGAGGCCGAGCCGGAAATCCGCGAGGATGTCGTCATCCCGATGTCGCTTCGGGTCACCATCGTCGAATTGAAAGAGGCGATGTGCCGATGGCCGCTCGGCGATCCGGTCACGCCGGAATTCCGCTATTGCGGCATCCAGACTCAGGGCGAAGGCCCTTATTGCCTGCATCATGGCCGGATGGCCTATCAGCCGGCGCAGGATCGGCGGCGGGAGCGCGAGCGGCGTATGGCGGCGCGCACGATCTGAAGGGGCGACGCTCGCTCAGACCTTGCCGAACGTCTCGTCGAAGGCGTATCCCGCGCCGCGCACGGTGCGGATCGGATCGCGCTCTTTGCCGCGCGACAGCGCCTTGCGCAACCGCCCGACATGCACGTCGACCGTACGCTCGTCGATTTCGGCCGAAAGGCCCCAGACGCCGTCGAGCAATTGCGCACGCGAAAAGACCCGCCCCGGCTTTTCCAGGAGATATTCGAGCAGGCGAAATTCGGTCGGGCCGAGATGAACGTCGCGCGCGCCGCGCCTGACCCGCTTGGTCTCGCGATCGAGATCGAGATCGCCGGCGGATAATTTCTCGGCGATGCGCTCGGGCCGGCTGCGCCTGAGCAAGGCGCGCACCCGCGCCATCAATTCGGGCACCGAGAAGGGCTTGACGACATAGTCGTCCGCGCCGACCGAGAGGCCGCGCACGCGCTCTCCCTCTTCGCCCCGCGCCGTCAGCATGATGACCGGCATGGTCCGGTTCGTCTCGCGGGCGCGCAAGCGCCGGCAGATTTCAAGGCCCGAGACGCCGGGCAGCATCCAATCGAGGATCAGGAGATCGGGCGGGCTTTCCGCGAGACGCAATTCGGCTTCGTCGCCGCGCTCGACGCATTCGGCGACATAGCCCTCCGACTCGAGATTGTAAGCGAGCAACAAAGCGAGATCCGATTCATCCTCGACAACAAGAATCCTCGGCGACGCCATCGTCGCCTGACGCCCGAGATCCCTGCGCTCTTCTTTCATTGCTCAACGACCCCGAGTTGGGCGGGCGCCGGCTCCGGCCGACCCTTCGGACGGTCGGCCGGGAGGGTGCCGCCGGTGACGAGATAGTAGACGGTCTCGGCGATATTGGTGGCGTGGTCGCCGATCCGCTCGATGTTCTTCGAGCAGAAGAGGAGGTGGGCGCAAAAAGAAATGTTGCGCGGATCCTCCATCATATGGGTCAAAAGGTCGCGAAAAACCGAATCCTCGAGCGCGTCGAGTTCGGCGTCGCGCGTCCATACATCATGCGCCCGTTCAGCGTCGCGCAACGCATAGGCGTCGAGCACGTCCTTCAACTGTTCCGTGGCCAGATCGTTCATGTGCTTGAGGCCGACGGAGGCGCGCGGCACGCGCGATTCCGCGCCGATCTTCACCGATCGCTTGGCGATGTTCTTGGCGAGATCGCCGATCCTTTCGAGGTCGCCGGCGACGCGGATGGCGCCGATGATCTCGCGCAAATCCACCGCCATCGGTTGGCGGCGCGCTATGGTCAGGATCGCCTGCTCCTCGATCTCGCGCTGCAGCGCGTCGAGGCGGGGGTCGGTGGCGATGACCCGCTGGGCGAGCTCCGAATTGACCGCGCCGAGCGCGTCCATCGCGTCGACCACCATTTTCTCGGCGATGCCGCCCATTTCGGCGATGCGCCGCCCGAGGGCGTCGAGCTCTTTATCATAGGCCCTGACGATATGTTCGCTCATTGATGCTTCTCCACTCAGCCGAAGCGGCCGGTGATGTAATCCTGGGTGCGCTTTTCGCGCGGCGAGGTGAAGATTTTGCTTGTGTCCTCGAATTCGACGAGTTCGCCGAGATACATGAAGGCGGTGTATTCCGAGACACGGGCCGCCTGCTGCATGTTGTGTGTGACGATGACGATCGTATAATCGTCGGTGAGTTCGTCGATGAGCTCCTCGATCTTCGAGGTCGAGATCGGATCGAGCGCCGAACAGGGCTCATCGAAAAGAATGACTTCCGGCTTGATGGCGACGGTGCGGGCGATGCACAGGCGCTGCTGCTGGCCGCCAGAGAGTGAAAGGCCGCTCGCCGCCAGCTTGTCCTTGACCTCGTCCCAGAGGGCTGAGCGGCGCAAGGCCGATTCGACGCGTCCGTCGAGCTCGGACTTGTTCACCTTTTCGTAGAGTCTGACGCCGAACGCGATGTTGTCGTAGATCGACATCGGAAACGGCGTCGGCTTCTGGAACACCATGCCGACCCGCGCGCGGAGCAGGTTGAGGTCGAGATCGGGAGAGAGAATATTCTCGCCGTCGAGCAGCACTTCGCCCTCGGCGCGCTGGTTAGGATAAAGATCGTACATCCGGTTGAAGACGCGCAGCAACGTCGACTTGCCGCAGCCTGACGGCCCGATCAGCGCGGTGACCTTGCGCTCGCGAAGGGTGAGGTCGACGTCCTTAAGCGCTCGCGCGGCGCCATAGTAGAAACTCAATCCGCGCACGGAAATCTTATTGGGCATCGTTCCGCTCGTCGTACCCGTGGCGCTGGCCACCGAGGTGCTGACATTCATCGGGGTCGCCTCCTTTTGTAACGTGGGGCGCTCATCTCTTTATCGCGCGCGCAGTCAGCGCCCGCGCCGTGACGCTCATCGCCAGAACGGCAAGAGTGATGATCAACGCGCCGGTCCAAGCGAGTTGTTGCCACTCCTTGTATGGACTCAGCGCGAACTGAAATATCACGGCAGGGAGGCTAGACATCTCACCGTTCAGGTTCGTGCTCCAAAACTGATTGTTCAATGCGGTAAACAGGAGTGGCGCTGTCTCCCCGCTGACGCGCGCAACCGCCAGGAGCACGCCCGTCACCAAGCCGGCCCTAGCGGCGCGATAGCCAATGCGCCGAATAACGAGCGACCGCGGCATGCCAAGAGCTGCGCCTGCCTCGCGTAATGTATTCGGCACGAGATTGAGCATATCCTCTGTTGTCCGCAAAACGACGGGGACAACCAGCACCGCCAGTGCGAGCGCGCCCGCGATACCCGAGAAGTGGCCCATCGGAGCGACGACGACCTGGTAAATGAACAAACCGACTACGATCGACGGGGCGCTTAGCAGAATGTCATTGATGAACCGCACAACGAGCGCGAGCTTCTCGTGTCTGCCATATTCCGCGAGATAGGTCCCAGCGAGCAAACCCAAGGGCGCTCCGACCGCGACCCCGATAACGGTCATAATGAGACTGCCTACAATTGCATTGAGAAGCCCACCGGCGCTCCCCGGCGGCGGCGTCATTTCCGTGAAAACCGCTAGCGATAGTCCGTCAAAGCCTTCCCAGAAAAGGACCGCAAGGATCAGGAAAAGCCAGCACAAGCCGACGAGGGTGGAGACGACGCTTAGGCTCATCCAAAGGGCGTTACGCCGACGACGCGCGGGATAAAAGGACATCGCTTTACCTCGCCGCCTTCTGCTCGAGCCGCAGCAGCATGAGCCGAGCGAATGCTAAGACGATGAAAGTGATAATGAACAAGATCAAGCCCAAGGCGATGAGAGAGGACGTGTAGAGATCGCCGACGGCTTCGGTAAACTCGTTGGCGATTGTTGCTGAGATCGTAGTGCCCGGTGCAAGGAGCGACGCGGAAATCTTATGCGCATTGCCGATAACGAAGGTGACAGCCATCGTCTCACCGAGCGCCCGCCCTAATCCGAGCATGACGCCGCCGATGACGCCGACGCGCGTGTAGGGGATGACGACGTTCTTTATAACTTCCCAAGTGGTGCAACCAATGCCGTAGGCGGACTCCTTCAGCATAGGCGGTACGGTCTCAAATACGTCGCGCGAAATTGCCGTAACGAATGGCAGGACCATGATTGCCAAAATCAAGCCCGCCGTCAGCATGCCAATGCCATAAGGCGCCCCAGAAAAGAGCGTCGAGAAGATCGGGACGGATCCAAATATGCTGATCAACCACGGCTGGATGTATTGTTGGAGGAAGGGGGCAAAAACGAACAGGCCCCAGATCCCGTAAATGATACTAGGTATGCCCGCCAGAAGTTCAATCGCGATGCCGATCGGCCTGCGTAACGATATGGGACATAGCTCAGTGAGGAATACTGCGATACCCAAGCCGATTGGCACCGCAATCGCCATTGCAATCAGCGACGTAACTACCGTGCCGTAGATGGCGGCGCCAGCGCCGAACTTTTCTGTGACTGGATTCCAAACTTCGGTCGTGAAAAATCCGAGGCCAAACTTTTCAAACGCGGGGATTGAGCCCTGGATCAAGGAGACGATCACCCCGCCCAAAAGCACGAGAACGAATACCGCCGCGCCCTGAGTCAAACGCCGAAACAAACCGTCGCTGACGGCAAAGCCGCGCGTCACTTCGATCCGCGCACGTGTTGCTTGGGTCGACGAGTTTATTTCCGGTATCGCGATTTCGGACATGCTCGCATCTTTCGGGGAGCCGTAGGTCATCGTCTAAAGTATTAGGTCCTGGGGAATCCGAATAGTTTGCGCCGGACGGGGTCGGGCGCCCTTCCGAAGGAACGCCCGGCCACGCATTTCTAGTCAATCGCTGGCGATCGGCTTGCCGTCCGCAGTCTTGAATTCCGCGGACCAGGTCCTTTTAATCTGATCGACAACGGCTGCCGGTAAGGGGACGTAGTCGAGGTCCTCCGCCGCTTTGCCGCCCTTGGCATAAGCCCATGAGAAGAACTTAAGCGCTTCCGCAGCGGCGGCCGGGTCGGCCGGCTGCTTGTGCATTAGTATGAACGTCGCTCCGGCGATCGGCCAGGACCCAGCCCCCGGCTGGTCGGTCAGAATGACGTAGTAGTGGTCGGATTTCGCCCAATCGGCGTTTGCGGCGGCGGCCTGGAAGGCCTCAGCGTCCGGGGCAACAACTTTGCCGTCCTTGTTGATCATGTTCACCGACGCC
Source organism: Roseiarcus sp. (assembly GCA_035939375.1). Classification (GTDB taxonomy): domain Bacteria; phylum Pseudomonadota; class Alphaproteobacteria; order Rhizobiales; family Beijerinckiaceae; genus Roseiarcus. Next base: position 3,238 of record DASZFX010000040.1, on the reverse strand, counting down.
ATCTTGGTTTGTTTCGCATAAGCGTATTCAACGTAGCCGATCGCGCCCTTGGTCTGAGTTACGTTATTGGCGACGCCCTCGTTACCTTTGGCGCCAATGCCAGCGGGCCACTCGACAGCGGTGCTCGCGCCGACGTTGTCTTTCCATTCGGGACTGACCTTGGACAAATAGTCCGTAAAGATGAATGTCGTGCCGGACCCATCGGAGCGATGCACGACGACCATCGCATCCGAGGGAAGCTTAGCGTTCGGGTTCAATTTCTTGACCGCCGGATCATCCCATTTGGTGATCTTGCCGAGGAAAATCGCAGCGAGCGTCGGGCCGTCGAGTACCAGATCGCCTGCCTTGACGCCATCGAGATTCACCACTGGCACGTCGCCGCCGACAACGGTCGGAAACTGAACGAGGCCTGAAGCCGTCACGTCTTTCGGAGTTAGAGGCATGTCAGAGGCCCCAAACGTTACCGTCTTGGCCTTGATTTGCTTGATGCCGCCACCGGAGCCGATAGATTGGTAGTTGAGACCGTTCCCCGTCTCCTTCTTGTAGGAGTCCGCCCATTTGGCGTAGATCGGGTAGGGGAACGTCGCCCCCGCTCCGGAAATATCGCTGGCGCTCGCGCCAACGACGCTGGCGACGAGAATCGCCGCGCTGGTCAGGGTCCGAAGGAACATGCTTGCCTCTCTGGCTCGGTTTCGGGTGCTTTGAGACCGAAGCCGCTTTGCGGTCCTTCGGCCTTCAGGCCCGCTTTCTAGGGAGCCAACCTCCGTTATCTATGACAGATCGGAGACAGTTTGATGACCGCATAAGACGCTGAAATATCAGGATTTCGATCCAAAGTCGTTTGGATGCAACGGGATCAGGGCGACAAACGTCGAGCCGCGGCCGATATCGCTCGAGATCGTCAGGCGCCCGCGATGGCGCGCGATGATGTGCTTGACGATCGCCAGGCCGAGGCCGGTTCCGCCCCGCGAACGACTCTGGCCGGCGTCGATGCGATAGAAGCGCTCGGTGAGCCGCGGCAGATGTTCGGGCGCGATGCCGGGGCCGTCGTCGCGCACGCTGAGCAAACCCTCGCGCTTGAAGCGCGCGACGCGGATCTCGACGCCGCCGCGCTGCGCCTCGTTTTCGGGGCTCGGCGAAGGCGCGCCGTATTTGATCGCATTTTCTACGAGGTTCTCTGCAACGCGCACGAGTTCGTCGCGATCGCCCATCACGATCACCGAGCGGCCGGCCTGGACATCGAGGTCGACGCCCATTTCCGTGGCGAGCGGCGCCAAAGTATCGGCGACGTGACGAGCGACGAGAGCGAGATCGACAGGGGTCTCGGGCCGCACATGCTGGTTCTGCTCGATGCGCGAAAGGGAGAGCAGATCATCGACGAGCCGCGCCATGCGCCGGCCTTGCTCGCGCATGATGCTCAAGAATTTCTGCCGCGCTCTTTCGTCGTCGCGCGCCGGCCCTTGCAAGGTCTCGACAAAGCCGAGCAGGGAGGCGAGCGGCGTCCTGAGCTCGTGGCTGGCGTTGGCGATGAAATCGACGCGCATGCGCTCGACCTTGCGCGCCTCGGTCAGGTCGCGCAGCGTGATCAGCGCGGCCCCGATCTCGCCGTCGCGCGCCGTCAGCGGCGCGATGTGGACGTCGAAAACGCGTTCGACCGGCACGCGCTCGCTCCAGGAGACCGTTTCGGTCCGCCCTTGCGCAAGAACGCGCCGCAAGCCGTCGAGGACGTCCGGCGCGCGCAGCGCCAATACCAGGGGCTCACCGACTTTCGCGGCCGTCAGCAGGGTCTGGGCCGGCGCATTCGCGGTGATGAGTCGCATATCCGCCCCGACGATGACGGCCGGCTCCGGCATCGCGCCGATAAGATCGGCGCAGAATTGCGATCGGATATCCGTCTCGAGATCGGGAAGGGTGATGTCGCTCATTCAGGGCGCCGCTGCGTCAGATCGTCTGTTGAAAGCGACGCTGCGGCGGCGATTGTCAAGGGGCAAGGCAGTCTTCGCCTCAGACGCTGTGGAATGCGCGCATTTCTGCGCGCATCTTCAATCCTCGTCCATGTCGGCCGAGGTCGCCATCGCCTCGCGCAAGGAGCGCCAGCGCCGGCCGGCCTCGTGCGCGCCCAGGAGGGCCATGGCGAGGATGAAAGGCGTCAGATAGTAGATCGCACGAAACAATAGGAGCGAAGCGAGCACGGCGCCGCTTTCGGCGGGGATGGTCTTCAGCATGGTCGCTTCGAAGACGCCGATGCCTCCGGGGGAGTGGCTCGCGATCCCGAGCATGCAGGCGAAGGAATAGAGCGCGCTGAAGGTCACGAAGGCGAGGCCTTGACCTTTAGGCAGAAGGACATAAAGCGCTCCGGCCGCCGAGCATACGTCGATGACGCCAAGCGCGATCTGTCCAAGCGTGACGAGCGGTCCGGGCAAGCGAACATGGAAGAGGACCGGCTTGACGCCGCGCTGGCTGACAAAGACGAAATAGGCGACAAGAAGCGCAAGAACGCCCAGACCAAAGGCCTGGTTGATCGTGACATTGAAATGATTGATGTCGCTGATCGCCGGCGCTTCGCTGACGAGGCCGACGCCGACGATCAATCCCATGCCGAGCCAAAAGGTGACGCCCGCAATGAGGGTCAGGCTCGCGACTTTGCCGGCGGTGAGGCCGGCCGGCCCGTAGATCCAATAGCGCACCGCGCCGCCGCTGATCAGCGGAAAGCCCAGCGTGAACGAAACCGCGTAGCTCGTGAACGAAGCAAGCGCCGTGAGCCGAAAGGGAACTTTCACGCGCAAATGTCGGAGGGCCAAAGCGTCGTAGCCGGTGAGGGCGAGGTAGCTTAGCCCGGAGAGGCAGAAGGCGCTCACGATCTGGTCGCGGCCAGTACCGGCGATCGCCGCCTGAAACTGGCGCGGATCGATGGAGACCATCACCGCCAGGAAGACGACGAGCGAAACCGCGATGATGGCGAGGCTCGCTGCGACGCCGAGGCGCCGCAACAGCGCGCGACGCCGCTCGAGGGCTGCGACAAGACGCTCGAGACGCCCGGCGAGGAGCGCCTCCTTGCTCGTCGCGGCCGGCGCGCTTTGCTCCGCCTCTCCCATGCGCTCCCGCGAATCGTCTTGCCGCCGGCGGGTTATGGCGGGACGGCGCGGCGGGAGCAAGGCGCGGGAGCGGCGGAGGGCTCTCCAGGGGATGCAATGCAACAGGCAGTGGGCCGGTTGGAAATGCGCGGAGCGACCGACCG
>DASZFX010000039.1:0-6623 GCA_035939375.1 Roseiarcus sp. | reverse complement strand
CCCGACCGCGTCGTGAAATGATCGGCGATATGAGCAAGATCGCCCGCCACCAGCGCGAAGAGGTAGCAAGGCTTCTTATGCGGATCGCGCCATATCGCGTAGTGGCGGCCGTCGGGCGCGGCGCCCGTCTCGACGCAATTGCCGTTGGCGAGAAGGACAGGCGCTTCGCCTCTGTCGGCTTCGAGCCGCGTCACATAGGTCGAGAGAACGTCGGGTCGATCGAGGAAATAGCTGATGCGCCGAAAGCCTTCGGCCTCGCATTGGGTGCAATAGGCCGAGCCTGAGCGATAGAGCCCCATCAGCTTGGTGTTGGCGGAGGGATCGAGCTCGGTCTCGATGCGCAACGTGAAAGGCCGGCGCGGCGGATTGGGCAAGGTGAGCTTGTCGGGCGAGGCTTCGAAAGCGGAAGGCTCGAGCGGAGCGCCGTCGAGCGCGACGGAGACGAAACGCAGTTCATCGCCCTCAAGGTCGAGGGCGACATTGACGCGACCCGCCGGATTGGGCCGCAAGGCCAAGGTCGCAACAACGCGGGTTGTTGTCCGGTCGAGCGAAATATCGAGCCGCACGTCGTCGATGAGATAGTCAGGCGGTCGATAGTCGGAAAGGCGGATCGGCTGACCGGTCGTGGTGCGCAAGGAAATATCCTCGTTAGCCCAAGGGGAGCGTCCCGCCCGCTCCTTGGCCGGCGATGAATTGCGCGTTCGAGCGCGGCCCGTCAAGCTGGCGCCCCCGCGAGCGCCGCAGAACCGGCGCGTCGACGAGCGAGGGCCGAACCGCCGCGATGGGGCGGCGCGTTAGATCGGTGCCCTGTGCGGCTCCATGATCTTGAGCGCCTCGAGCCCAAATGCGGCGGGCGGACGCGCTTCCAGCGAGAACCGCCGCAATGCGGCGGCGAGCGCGGCGCTCGGCGCGGCGCCACTGGTGAAAATCGCCGGCGCGAGGGCGGTCGCCCGAACCTGCGAAGCCCTCGGCGCGCCGAGCAATTGGTCGACGCGCCGCGCGATCGCCGGCGCCGGGTCGATGTAGCGCACGGGCCAAGGCGCGAGGCGGACAAAGCGCTGGGCGAGCAGAGGATAGTGGGTACAGGCGAGGACGACGACATCGGTGCGCCGGCCGCGGCGCGATACGAAACAAGGCGCGATTTCCCCGGCGATCTCCTCGTCGGCGACGCTCACGCCCTTCATGTGATCTTCGGCGAGCCGCGCGAGTTGCGCCGCGCCAACGAGTTCAACTTCGCAGTCGCCGGCGTAGTCGCGCGCCAGCGCTTGGGTATAGTCGCGCGCGACCGTGCCGGGCGTTCCGAGCACGCTGACGAGACGGGAGCGCGAGAGCGCCGCCGCCGGCTTTATCGCCGGCACCGTGCCGACAAAGGGCAGCTCAGGAAATCGCCCGCGCAATGGGCCGAGAACCAGGGTCGATGCCGTGGAGCAGGCGACGACGACGAGATCCGGCGACAGCGCAGCGACAAGATCGCCGACGACGGCGACAACCCGCGCGACCAACGCGTTCTCGGCGAGCGCGCCATAGGGAAAGGCGGCGTCGTCGGCCGCATAGATGAGTTCGTCACCGCCGCCGCGCGTCTTCGCGATCTCTTCGTAAACCGTCAGCCCGCCAAGACCGGAATCGAAGATGAGAATCCGCAAAGCGCCCCGTCCCTATGTCAATTGCAGACGATCGCGACGACAAGAGCGCGCTTGTCGGCGGCGATTCGTCCGGCAACGCTCGCGGTCGTACCGTTCGGCTTGGCGATGGCGATGTCTGCGCCCGTCAAAAAGCGTTCGATGTCCGCTGCGGCGATGACTGGATGCGGCGCGAGCGGCGTCACGCCGGCGACGGTCTTGGCTTCGACGGCGGGTCGCGCGACGATGGCGACCAAGGCCCCGCCGCGATCGAAGACGGGACTGCCGGCGGCATTCTGCGGCAGCGAGGCGACGAGGAGCGGGCGCGCGTCCTCCTTCGTTTGAGCAAGAGGCGCGATCGCTGCGACTTCGAGCGCCGGCTTGGCGCCGGCCTCGTCGGCCGCGTAAGTCAAAGCGACGAGGTCATCGCCGATGGGACCGAGTACAAGCGGGCTCGCCGCGTTCTGTGCAAAGCCAGCGCCAATGAGGCTCAAGCCCGATTGCTTGTCCTCGCGCAGGTATTTTGCGGCCTTTCCCTCGATGCTCGGGCGGGGACATTCGGCCGAGTCGATCGCCGTCAAGGCTTCGCCCACCGCGACGACGAGCCCGCTGGCGGCGAGCGCCGGCTTTGGAGGCGCGAGCTTAGCCGCCGCGGCCGTCGCAGCGTTCGCCAGAGGCGTCGTCGGGAACGGATCGAAGGAATTGGCGATGGCGAGGCCGATGCGATCGAAACTCGTCGATTGTGCGGAATAGGCGAGCGTGAAGCTGCGGATCAGCGAAGGATCGGGCCAAGTCGCCGGCGCCTTGGCGTAGCGTGCGTAGAACTTGCGCCCGCCCTCTTCGCCCGAAACGACGAAATACTCGGGACGCGAGAGTTTCAGCGTGACTTTTCGGCCGGGCGCGTCGGCGCTGAGGCGCGCATAAAGCGCCGCAAGATTGGCTTCGGCGCCGCCGACCGCGGCAAGATCAAGCGTCGTCGCCCCGTCGGCGCTCATCAGACGCGTCCCCGCGCCGGGGCCCGCTCGTTTGTCCAGAAGCTTCAGCGGCGCGCCGATCCTGACCCCCGTCTTGTCGTCGGCGACGATCTGGAACTTGACGGCGGCCTTGGCCTTGTCGACGGTCGCGACGAGGGAGGCAAGCTGAGCCGCGTCGATGACGCCGGTGGTCGGCGTTTTTATGCTGGCCTGATAGGCGAGGATCGAATCGCGGGTGCGCTTGCCAAAGGCGCCGTCGACGACGCCGTTGTAATCGCCCGTCCAGACGAGCGCCTCTTGGATGGCGCGCCGGTCACTCTCGGATAGAGCGTCATAGGCGGTCTTTTGCGATTCAAAGACCTGATCGGTGGCGCTGGCGGCCGGCGCCGGCGGCGGACTGGCGGCTTGCACGGCGAGCGCCGTCTCGGCGCCCGCGGCGAGAGCCGCGCCGATCAAGAGTGCCGACCAAAGGCCCCGCCCTTCCAAAATCCGCATTCACCCCTCCCCCGCAACGGCGTTCGGCCGGGCCCCCGCCAGACTAGCATCGTGCGGGTCCCGTCGTCACACGCGCGACGCCGCCGGCGGCGACGATCAAGGACGCCAACGAGGGTCGTCAACGATCAGGTCGCCTGGCGGACTATCCCGAATTACGGTCTGCCCGCGCAGACCGTAATTGTCTATGCTGACCCTTCGGCCCCTCGCGAGACCGCCCCATGCGCCTTTGGCTCTCTTCTCTCTTCATCATTATTTTTGGATATCTCGGCGCAGCGGCCCAAGCCGCGGACATCAAGCCTTTCACCCGCGACTATTTAGCAAGCGACGCCATCCGTCTCGCCGACACTTTGCGTAAAGAGGCGGGGGACGCGACGCGCGGCAAATCGGCCGAGCAATTGCGGCGGGAGACGACGGCCGCCATCGGCAGAAGCGACTTCAAAACGGCCAAAAGGCTCGCCGCCGCCGCGGTGACGGCCAATCCAAAGGACGCCGCCAATTGGCTGGCGCTGGCGCGGCTTGCGATCAGCGCAGACGACGCGAAATCAAACGATCGCTATTACCTGGTCGAAGAGGGCGCGACAGCCGCCTATGCCGCCTATGAGCGCTTGAGCGCGCCTCCTTTGCAGGCCGAGGCCCTTGCGCTTCTCGGCAATCTGATGGCGCGACGCGAAATGTGGCGCCCGGCCCTCGACGCCTATCGGGCCAGCCTCGACCGTCGCGACGACGCCGACACCCAGAAGATCTACGAAGACATGCGCGAGAAGCACGGCTTCCGCATCACCGACTACAAGGTCGACAATGATTCGGCGGCGCCCCGCGTCTGCTTCCAATTTTCCGATCCACTGGCGCGCAAGACCGATTTCGCCCCTTATATCGCCGTATCGGGCGCTGCGACCGGAGCGATCAGCACCGAGGAGCAACAGCTCTGCGTCGAGGACCTCAAACATGGCGAGCGCTATGCGATCGTCATTCGCGAGGGCCTTCCCTCGAGCGTGGGCGAATCCCTTTTGAAGTCTGCGGATTACGAAATCTATGTCCGCGACCGCTCGCCCCAGGTCCATTTCTCCGGCAAGAGCTATGTGTTGCCGCGCATCGGTCAACAGGGCGCGCCGCTCGTAACCGTCAACACGGCGAAGGTCGCGATCGACGTCTATCGCATCGGCGATCGCAACCTGCTCGCGGCCGTGCAGCGCGACGATTTCCTGAAGCAGATCGGCGGCGATCGCGGCCGTGAAATCGCCGATACCGACGGCAAGAAGGTTTGGAGCGGCTCGATGGGCGTCGCCTCCGAACTCAACAAGGAGATCGTCACCGACTTTCCCGTCTTCGACGCGGTCGGCAAGCTCGAGCCCGGCGTCTATGTCGTCACCGCCCGGCCTTGGAAGGGTTCGCAGAACGCCGCCGCCGACAATTCGAACCAGGACGATTCCAGCGGCGAAATTGCAACGCAATGGCTGGTCGTCTCCGATCTCGGCCTGTCGACGCTCTCCGGGCAAGACGGCCTGCATGCGATTGTTCGCTCCCTCTCCTCCGCTGCGCCGCTTGCCGGCGTCGAAGTCAAGCTGGTCGCGCGCAACAATGAGGTGCTGTCGACAAAGACCAGCGACGCCGGAGGCCGCGTCGATTTCGATCCCGGCCTGACGCGCGGGACCGGCGGCTCGGCCCCGAGCCTTGTCGTCGCTTCGACTGCTGACGGCGATTACAACTTCCTCAACCTGTTGCAGAACGCTTTCGATCTCACCGACCGCGGCGTCTCAGGCCGCGAGGCGCCCAAGGCGCTCGACGCATTCATCTTCACGGAACGCGGCGTCTATCGTTCCGGCGAGACGGTCTTCATCACGACGCTGCTACGCGACGCCAAGGGCGTGGCGGTTCCTGGCCTGCCTTTGACCCTGGTCGCGCAGCGGCCGGACGGCGTTGAATACAAGCGCGTGACTTTGGCCGATCAGGGCCAGGGCGGGCGCGCCTATGCGCTGGCGCTGCTGCCCGGCGCAGCGACCGGAACCTGGCGGATCGAAATCTACGCCGACCCGAAGGGGCCGAGCATCGGCGAAGCGGATTTTCTGCTCGAAGATTATGTTCCCGAGCGCCTCGACGTACAATTAAAGCCGGCGCAATTGATCCTCACCCAAGGTCAGCCCGCTGAAATCGCCGTCGATGCGAAATTCCTTTATGGCGCGCCGGCCGCGGGCCTCGACGTCACCGGCTCGGTGACGCTGCAAGCCGTGGAGGGCGCGGCGCTTACCGGCTACGCCGGTTATGCCGCCGGCCTTGCCGACGACGAATTTTCAGCCGTCACCAATCAACTCGACGCCAAGGTCCAGACCGACGAAAAGGGCCACGCCGCCGTCTCGATCGACCTGCCGGAGGGCGCGGCGGCCAAACCTCTCGAAGCGAAGATCGTGCTGCGCGTCGCCGAGCCGGGCGGCCGCGCGGTCGAACGCGTCGTCACCTTGCCGATCCGCGCCAAATCCACGCTGATCGGCGTGAAGAAGGACTTCGACGAAGGGCTCGCGCAAGGCGAAGCCGCCTTGTTCGAGGCGATCGCCGTCGCCCCCGATGGAACGCGCGTTGCGCGCAAGAGCGTCGAATGGTCTCTCTACAAGCTGAACAACGACTACCAATGGTACAATGCCGACGGTCGCTGGACCTATGAGCCGGTGAAATCGTCGCGCCGCATCGCGCAAGGGACGGTCGATATCGGCGTCGATGCGGCGGCGCGAATCAGCGCCAATGTGAGCTGGGGCCGCCACAGGCTCGACATCAAGTCTCCCGACGGCGACCAGACCAGCATCACTTTCGACGTCGGCTGGGCGGGGACCGCCAGCGCGGACACGCCGGACAATGTCGTCGTGACGCTGGACAAGGCGAGCTACGACGCCGGCGAAGAAGCAAAGCTCCGCATCGCCTCGCATTTCGCCGGCAAGGCGACGGTGCTGATCGTCGGCGACAAGATCGAACGGTTCATCGACGTCGACCTCAAGGACGGCGACACGATCGCGCCTTTCAAGGTCGACGCCGATTGGGGGCCCGGCGCCTATGCAGTGGCGCTGACCCATCGCCCGCTCGACGTCGCCGCAAAGCGCATGCCGGGCCGCGCGCTCGGCCTTGCCTGGTTCTCGATCGACAAGGCGGCGCGCAAGCTCGACATTACGATCAACGCGCCGGAAAAAACGCGACCGCGCCAAAAGCTCGACTTACCGATCAAGATCGCCGGCCTTGCGCCCGGCGAAGAGGCGGAGGTCACGGTTGCGGCTGTGGACCTCGGCATCCTCAACCTCACCCATTTCAAGACGCCTGATCCCGCCGATTTCTTCTACGGGCAACGCAAGCTCGCGATCGATATCCGCGACATCTACGGCCTGTTGATCGACGGCATGGAGGGCGCCGCGGGGGCCGTCCGCTCCGGCGGCGACGGCGGCGCGGCGATCGAAGGCAATCTGCCGACGCAGGAGCCAGTGGCTCTGTTCTCGGGAGTCGTGCGCGTCGGCGCCGACGGCGCCGCCAATGTCTCGTTCGACATGCCGGCCTTCAA
>DASZFX010000038.1:0-2621 GCA_035939375.1 Roseiarcus sp. | reverse complement strand
TACGAGTCGTGCTTTATGCCGGATGCGGCAATGCGGGGGCGGGTTTTGGAGTAAGTTGTTGCGTCGTCAATATGGAAGATTTGGCGAGACGAGGCCGTTGGGCGTCTCCTTGAATAGCACTTCCCTGTCATGCGCAAAGTTGGCGACCAGTGGCAGCGCAGCGCCGCCCAGCGCGCGTGCATCGGGGCCGATCGAGCCCGTCTTGATGATGGGGTCGAAAAGGCCGCGGCGATCGAGCGTCTCGTAGATTTCGGCGACACGCGCAACCAAGCGGCCGCGCACCGCTGTCGGCATCGCGCCGTCGATGACCACTGCTTCGAAATCGATCACCGAAATCGCGGCCAGAGTTGCGTAAGCCAGAGCCTCGGCAGTTTCTTCGATCCATGCGTCGAGATGGATCGAGTAATCGTCCCATGCGTCAGGCGTGCGCCAGATCGACGACGGATCGAGCCCGGCGCCGCGCAGTCTCTCCTCGAGCTTGTAGATCGATGCGCAATGGTGCAATTGGCGGGCAGCCAGCACCCCGTTCTCGATACGCATGATCGGAATCGTCCCGAGCGCGCCGGCCGTGCCGGTGCGGCCGGTAAAGAGGGCGCCGTCAACGACCACACCGCCGCCGATGAACGAACCGAGGAAGAAATACAGAAAATCGTGATGCCGCCAGCCTTCGCCGAAGAAGAATTCGGCGGCGCAGGCGGAAGACATGTCGTTGCACAAGGTGACAGGCACCGGGCAAAGCGTCGCGATTTCGCTCCGGACGTCGACATTGCGCCAGACATCCATCGCCCCGGGTGGCGCGCCGACCTCGGCGCCCCAGTTCCACAGATAGAACGGCGTTGCGACGCCGAGGCCGACGAGACGGCGGCGCTGGCGCGAGGTGAGGCTCCCAGCCAGTTTCGGCAGGGCGCGCGCGACGAAATCGAGCGTTGCTCCCGGTTGCGGATAGGGAAAGGTCTCATGCGCGCGCTCGCGGATTGCGCCGACAAAATCGATCAGCACAAGGTCGCAGCTGCGCCGGCCGATCTTCAGACCGAGCGAAAACGCGCCCTCGGGGTCGAGCGAAAAGGGCACGGTCGGTTGCCCGACCCTGCCGCGCTGCGGCGTTTCGCGCTTGAGAAGTCCGTCGGCCTGGAGATGGTTCATGATCGCCGAGGCGGTCTGGACGGAAAGGCCAGTCTGCCGCGCGGCTTCGATTTTCGAGAGATGGCCGTAACGACGCATCAGCGAGAGAATCAGTCTCTCGTTGTAGACGCGCACGCCCGTTTGATCGGCGCCGCTTGCGGCCCGCGCCGATAGCCGTGGTTCAAGGATGTCCGGCTCGCCCAACGCCCTGTCCGATTTCTCTCGACCCCGCGCCAGACCCGCCGGGCCGTCCGACAATGCGCGCCGCCGCCGTCCCTTGTCAATAATTCAGGCCGGCTGATTTATCTTGACTCGGCGATCGGTTTTTGTGCCAATTGGGGCAGCGACAGCGCGAGTGGGGCGGTTCTCGACGGCTCCTTCTTGCTCAAAGATCGTCCGGCCGCGCATTAAACTAACGTCGCGCGAGACCTTATCGGGGAGGACCTCTCAGTGACCAAGAAGCTCTTTCTGCTGTCCGGCGTCATAGCGGCGCTGGCGCTGGCCAGCGCGCCGGCTTCGGCCGCCGACATTGTTGGTCTGATTACCAAGACCAACACCAATCCTTTCTTCGTCAAGATGAAGCAGGGTTTTGACGCAAAAGCCAAAGAACTCGGCCTCACGCCCCAGGCCTATGCCGGCAAGTATGACGGCGACAATGACAGTCAGGTTGCCGCGATTGAAACGTTGGTGAACGCCGGCGCCAAGGGAATCCTGCTCGTGCCAAGCGATTCGACGGCGATGGTCCCCACCGTCGAGAAGGCGCGCAAGGCCGGCGTTCTCGTGATCACGCTCGACACGCCGCTCGACCCTGTCACCGCAGCCGACGCCAATTTCGCCACCGACAATTTCAAGGCCGGCGAACTGATCGGCAAGTGGGCCAAGGCGACGCTCGGCGACAAGGCCTCGTCGGCCAAGATCGCCACGCTCGATCTGACGCCGAACCAGCCGACAGTCGACTATCTGCGCCACAACGGCTTCCTGACCGGCTTCGGAATACCGGTCAAGGACCCCAAGCACTACGCGCAGAACGACAGCCCGCAGATCGTCGGCTCCGACATCACCCATGGTGACGAGGCGGGCGGCCGCAAGGCGATGGAGAACATTCTCCAGAAGGCGTCCGAGATCAATTTGATGTACGCGATCAACGAGCCCGCCGCGTATGGCGGCTATGCTGCGCTCAAGGCGGCAGGCAAGGAGAAGGGCGTGTTGGTGGTCGCGGTCGACGGCGGCTGCCCGGGAGTCAAGATGGTCAAGGACGGCATCATCGGCGCCACCTCGCAACAATATCCGCTGCTGATGGCCTCGAAGGGCGTCGAGGCCGTCGCCGAATTCATCAAGACCGGCAAGAAGCCGCCGAGCCTTGATACCGGCGAACAGCTGGTGACCGATCATCCGGTTCCGGGCGTTCCCTCGATCAATACCGAGGAGGGCGCGAAGCTGTGCTGGGGTTGATTTCCGCCAGCTTTGATCGCCTAATCTAAGTGAGGATCGGCGCGCGT
>DASZFX010000037.1:0-3507 GCA_035939375.1 Roseiarcus sp. | reverse complement strand
CTTTCTTATAAGTTCGGCTCTCTTTCGCATGTCGACGGCGCCGTGCGCGACCAGGCGATCGCGCATAACATCGAATGCATCGAGATCGGCCGCAAGCTCGGCTCGAAAGCGCTGACGGTTTGGATCGCCGACGGATCGAATTTCGCCGGTCAGTCGAACCTGACCCATGCGCTCGATCGCTATATCGCGGCGATGCGCGAAGTCTACGCCGCTTTGCCCGCCGACTGGCGCGTGTTCCTTGAACATAAGCTCTACGAACCTGCCTTTTATTCGACAGTGATCTCCGATTGGGGCTCCAACTTCGCTGCGGCGCAAGAGCTTGGGCCGAAAGCGCTCTGCCTCGTCGATCTTGGCCACCACGCGCCCAGCGTCAACATCGAGCAGATCGTTGCGCGGCTTATCCGCTTCAAAAAACTCGCAGGCTTTCATTTCAACGATTCGAAATATGGCGACGATGATCTCGACAGCGGCTCCGTCGAACCGTTCCGCCTGTTTTTGGTCTTCAACGAATTGATCGATGCGGTGCGGCGCAAGGCGGAAGGGTTTTCGCCGGCCTATATGATCGACCAGTCGCATAACGTCACCGATCCGATCGAAAGCCTAATGCAATCGGCGATTGAATTGCAGCGCGCCTATGCGCAGGCTTCGATCGTCGATCGCGCCGCGCTCGAAGCCGCGCAGGACGCCAATGACGCGCTCGGCGGCCATCTCGAATTGAAGCGCGCCTTCACCACCGACGTCTCGCCGCTGCTCGCCGTGGCGCGCCTTCGGGCCGGCGGCGCCATCGCGCCGATCGAAGCCTATCGCGCCTCGGGCTACCGGGCGCGCAAAACCGCAGAGCGCCCGGCGGTCGGCGGCTCTTCCGCGGGAATCGTCTAGAGGCTCGCTGCCCGCCCGGCCGGGCAAGGGGAGTACGGGCGCGCAGTCCGGTCTCCAATTGACAGCGGCGGCGCCGCGCATGTACTTGACGCGATTGATCGATACGGAGCGCGCCGATGAGCGAAGCAAACAGAACCATTAAGCCGAATGGCGGTTCGAAGGTCCGCGTTCTCGTCGTCGGGCTCGGCACGATGGGCCTCAGTCACGCGAAAGCCTACCGCGCGATTGACGGTTTTTCCCTCGTCGGGCTTTGCACCCACCGCGCCTGGACCCGCGACGACCTCGCCAGGGAATTTCCCGATGTCGAGCGCTTCGAGGATTTCGACACCGCCTTGGCGAAGCTCAAACCCGACGCGATAGCCGTTTGCACCTATACCGAAACGCATGTCGCACTGGCGACCAAGGCGCTTGAAGCTGGCGCGCATGTCTTCTGCGAGAAGCCTTTGGCCGAATCGATCGAGGCGGCGGAGCGCGTCGTCGCCGCCGCGAAAGCGGCGAAACGCGCCCTCATCATCGGCTATATCCTGCGCGTGCATCCGTCCTGGACGCGCTTCGTCGAAATCGGCCGCTCGCTCGGCAAGCCGCTGGCGATGCGGATGAACCTCAATCAGCAATCGTCCGGCTCATTCTGGGGCGTGCACAAGAACTTGATGCGCTCGGCCTCGCCGATCGTCGATTGCGGCGTGCATTACGTCGACGTCATGTGCCAGGTGACGCAATCAAAGCCCGTGTCGGTTCATGCAGTCGGCGCGAGGCTGACTGACGAGATAGCGCCCACCACGTACAATTACGGTCAACTGCATATCGCCTTCGCCGACGGCTCCGTCGGATGGTACGAGGCCGCCTGGGGGCCGATGGTCAGCGAGACCGCCTATTTCGTCAAAGACATGATCGGACCGAAGGGCTCGGTGTCGATCATGAGCAAGGAGGGGCCAAGCGAAGGCGTCGCCTCGGCCGATCACGACACGCATACGCGCACCAACACCCTGCGGCTGCATCACGCCGAATTGAAGGCGGACGGCGCTTTCGCCAAAAGCGACGAAATCATCGCGACGGCGGACGAGCCGAGCCACCAGGAGCTTTGCGAACTCGAGCAGCGGCTGTTTCTGGATGCGATCCGGAGCGGGCGCGACCTTTCCGCCCATCACGAGGACGCGCTGAATTCCCTGCGCATCGTGTTTGCGGCCGACGAGAGCGTGCGTACCGGCGAGGTGGTGCGGCTATAGCCCGCGCGCTTTATCGGCGTTGCAAGTTCTGATGTGGCGGCAGACGATCCCTTTTCCCGCTTGCGGGAGAAGGCGGCCTAAGGGTCGGATGAGGGTACGCCGCGCCCGTTCACGCCCCTTCCTTCAGCAGCGACTCGAGGTCGAGCCGGCGCGTGTACATTTGTAGCTTGCCGTCGGCGGTACGCGGCCATTGATCCTTGGGGCGATCCCAATAGAGCTCGACTCCGTTCTCGTCCGGGTCGCGCAAGTAGAGCGCCTCGCTTACGCCGTGGTCGGAGGCGCCGTCGAGAGCAACGCCGGCGGCTGCCAGCAGCCGCAGCGCATCGCCGAGCGCGGCTCTTGTCGGATAGAGGATCGCGAGATGGTAGAGGCCGGTGGTCCCGCGCGGCGGGGGCGGGGCGCCGCGGCTTTCCCAGGTGTTGAGGCCGATGTGATGGTGATAGCCGCCGGCCGAGATGAAGGCGGCTTCGCCGCCATAGCGCTGGATCAGTTGAAAGCCCAGCACGCCGCAATAGAAGGCGAGCGCGCGCTCGATATCGGCGACTTTCAGGTGGACATGGCCGATGCCGACCCCGGCGTCGATCGGCTTGTTGAAGATCGCGGCGCCGAGCGCCTCGTTGGCGATGTCAAAACTGGCGGTCATGGTGAACTCCTCGGATCGGCGGAGTGCTTTGCCCTCGGCCGCTGCGCGCGTCCTGCCGCGCCGCTGACAAATCCGGGCAGGGAAGGGCGCAATCAAGATTTTCAGCGCTTCCCTTTGCACGCAAAGGGCAAGCGGGCAAGGGCAGTCGGCTCAGGCTGGCGAGGCAGCCGCGCTGTCGACCGCCGGCGGCCGGAGGCGTTCGAGGCCATAACGAGCGGGCGCGTCAAAAGAAAGAGCCCGCCGTTCATGGCGGGCTCCGTTCTTGTCTTGCTCCAGAGGGGCGTCAGACTCGGCCGCCTCAGATCTGCTTATAGCCGATCTTGCCGTCGTCGCCCTTCTTCCAGACGTACCAGACATAGTCGACCGTGGTCCGATCGCCCTTCTTGTCGAAAGAAATGTCGCCGATCACGGTCTTGAAGGTCATCCCCGAATGCATCGTCTCGGCGACCTTCTTGGGATCGAGCGAATTGGCTTTCTCGGCGGCCTGCTTGATGATTTGCATGCCCGCATAGGAATAGAGCGTATAGGCCTCGGGCTCGAAGCCCTTGGCGCGGAACTTGGCCACAACGTCTTTCGCCGAAGGATTGTTGCGCGGATCGGGACCGAAAGACATCAGCGTGCCTTCGACGCCGGGCCCGCCGATCGAAGCGAATTCCGCGTCCGTGATGCCGTCGCCCGAGATCATCACGGTGTTCATTCCCTGATCGCGCATCTGGCGAATGATGAGCCCGCCTTCGGTGTGCAGGCCGCCCCACATGA
>DASZFX010000036.1:0-2350 GCA_035939375.1 Roseiarcus sp. | reverse complement strand
AGCGGGCGAGCGAAATGACGTGGCCGCCATAGATGAGACGACGGCCGAGGCGCCCCTGGCCCTCGCTGAATTGATTGAAATGAACCCTGGCGTTGTTCTGGAAGAGCCGCGTCGCGATTTGATGCTCGGCTTCTTCGACAGTCACGCCGTCGATATGATCTATTTTTTCGCCGACCTGATAGTCCGCCCACAGGAAGGGCGATCCGGCAAGGGCAAGATCGTAGCTTGCGCGCTCGATCCGCGGGCAGGCGGCGCCAAGCGCGTCGACCTCGACGGCCTTCGGAAGCTGAGGTACGACCGCCGAAGGCGCCGGCGCGTCGGCGTCGCGCTTGCGCACCATGACCCAACGCGCGTAGTCGATGACGATCTCGCCGCGCTGATTGCAGCCTTGCGAGCGCACATAGACGACGCCGCTCTGGCGATTGGCGTTCTCCTTCAGGCCGATGACCTGGGAAGAGGCGCTCAGAGTGTCGCCGGGATAGACGGCTTCAAGGAAACGGCAATCGGCGTAGCCGAGGTTGGCGACGGCGTTGAGCGAAATGTCGGCGACCGTTTTGCCGAAGACGATATGAAAGGCCAGCAGGTCGTCGACCGGGCTTTTCGGATAACCGATGGCGCAAGCGAAAGTGTCGGCCGATTGCATCGCAAAGCGCGGGCCGAAAATCGCCGAATAAAGCGCGACGTCGCCGCTCGTGACGCTATGCGGCGTCGCATGGACGAGCCTTTCGCCGATGCGAAAATCCTCGAAGTATCGACCGCCGGCCGCCTTGTTCGATGGGCCCGTAGACATGCCTGTCGCCTGTCAATTCGCCTTCGCCAGCAGCGCGGCCGTCGCCGGGCCTGCGTTTTCGATCAAGATGAGTTTCAGTCGCGACGCGGCGCCTCTTTCAAGGCGGACGCGCGAGGGCGCGACGCTGGCCGTCTTGGCGATGAGACGGATCAGCGCCCGATTGGCCGCGCCGTCTTCCGGGGCGGCGCGCACCGAAGCCTTGAGGACTTCAGCGCCGTCGCCGAGGCTGACCACGCCTTCGAGGGCGTCGCGCCCAGCGCGCGGCGTCAGCCGAACTGCGATGCGCAAGCCCTGATCCGTCGTCGCGAAGGCGCCCGCCGGCGCGGCTCTAGAAGACATAAGGATAGATGTAATAGGCGATGACTCGCTGCACGAGCATGACGCAGAGCAGCAGGATGACCGGCGAAATATCGATCGCGCCGAGATTGGGCATGATCCTGCGGATCGGCCGCAGCGCAGGCTCCGTCAGATTCTCGAGCAGCGTCCAGATCGAGCGGACGAAATCATTGCGAATATTGACGACGTTGAAGGCGATCAGCCAGGAGAGAATCGCCGAGGCGATGATGATATAGGCGTAAAGCTGAAGAGCGATGAGGATGACATCGAGAACCGCGCGCATTCGAACACCCCTGGACTTTCGGAAATTCCCGCACGAACGGGCGCTTCCGCGCTCCACCCGGCGGGTCGCGCCGGGACGGCTCCCGCTGCGTTGACACGCCCTGGACTGGGACGTAAAGACCCGCGCGACGGGGCTGTAGCTCAGATGGGAGAGCGCTGCAATCGCACTGCAGAGGTCAGGGGTTCGAATCCCCTCAGCTCCACCAGCCAGCCCTTCGTGACTGGCCGATTTTCTCGAATTCCAGAATAGTCCGATATTTCCGAGCCTTGGCGCCACCAAAAGCGGTCTGCGGTCGCCATTGGCCGGTCTCAGAGGGCGTTTGACGGCCTCTTTAGGCCGAAAGTCTCTGGCGGCAATATACCGTTTCCAAGGATGGTGTTCGTTGACAGTTCGCGCGCCCGAATCTGGGCGACAAAGGTCGGGCGAAACTGGAAGTTGGTCCGAGCATCCGGGTGCAATAAGAGACCGATCTCACGACCGACAATATTACTCAGGAGAACGCCGGCGCCTGAAGTCCGAGCGCCCGCCACTGCTCGGACCAAGCGATCGGAAGGTCAACAAGACGTTTGAGACCCAGCCCGCGAGGCAGACGACCCTCTATAGCTGCCTTGACAAGGTCCGGTGCCAGGAAGGCGAGCGACAAAGTCATCAAGAGCGATCGCTCGGTCTTGCCTTCCCGAGAGGCGAGCGCGGCAACGGTCTGCCGCGGATCGTTGATCAACTCGTCACGCCAACGATGCGCTTTGCGAAGCGAGGCGATCAGTATGAGACGAGCGTTGGAGCGCATCGGACGAACGGCTGCGGTCGTGCGATCTTCGCTCGGGATGATCTCGCGTCTGCGGTAAGGCGAGGACGGCGTCCACGGCAGATTGAGAGTTTTGGCTTCCCGGTCGCCGTCCGCGCCCTCTGAGAGGACGATACGGATCGACGTCCGGCTCAAT
>DASZFX010000035.1:0-8652 GCA_035939375.1 Roseiarcus sp. | reverse complement strand
GAACATGATTCCTGCGGCGTCGGCTTTGTCGCCGATCTGCAGAACCGCAAATCGCATGACATTCTGGTCAAGGGTTTGCAGATTCTCGCCAACCTCGACCATCGCGGCGCGACGGGCGCCGACGCCAATCTCGGCGACGGTTGCGGAACGCTTGTGCAGATCCCTCATCGCTTCTTCGCCGAGGAATGCGCCAAGCTCGGCATGAACCTGCCGCCGGCCGGCCATTATGCGATCGGCCAGTTCTTCATGCCGCGCGATGAAAAGGCGCGCAGGGCCTGCGAGATAATCCTGGAGGACTCGGTCGCCGAGGAAGGCCAGGTCCTGATCGGCTGGCGCGAGACGCCGGTCGACAACAGCGATCTTGGCGAAGCGGTCAAGGCGGTCGAACCCGCGCAGCGGCAGCTCTTCATCGGTCGCGGGGCCGGCGTCGTCGACGAAGAGGATTTCGAGCGCAAGCTCTTCATCCTGCGCAAGGTCGCCTCGAACCGCATCCAGGCGTCGACGGTCGCAGGCGTGGCCGAATATTATCCGGTGTCCCTGTCCTCCCGTACGATCGTCTACAAGGGCATGGTCCTCGTCGGACAGCTTGCGCGATACTACAAGGACCTGCAGGACCCTCGCTTCGAGACCGCGCTGGCGCTCGTCCATCAGCGCTTTGCGACCAATACGTTCCCGTCCTGGCGCCTCGCCCACCCCTATCGCATGGTCGCCCATAACGGCGAGATCAACACGCTGCGCGGCAACGTCAATTGGATGGCGGCCCGCCAGGCGAGCGTTTCCTCGAAGCTCTTCGGCGCCGACATTTCGAAGCTCTGGCCGATCTCCTACGAAGGCCAGTCCGACACCGCCTGCTTCGACAACGCCCTCGAATTTCTCGTGCAAGGCGGCTATTCGCTCGCCCACGCGATGACGATGTTGATCCCGGAAGCCTGGGCCGGCAATCCGCTGATGGACGAGGAGCGCCGCGCTTTCTACGAGTACCATGCGGCGCTCATGGAGCCCTGGGACGGGCCGGCCGCGATGGCCTTCACCGACGGGCGTCAGATCGGCGCGACGCTCGACCGCAACGGGTTGCGCCCCGCCCGCTATTTCGTCACCGACGATGATCTCGTCGTCATGGCTTCGGAAATGGGCGTTCTGCCGACTCCGGAGGAGAAGATCGTCGCCAAGTGGCGCCTACAGCCCGGCAAGATGCTGCTCGTCGATCTTCACGAGCATCGGATCGTTTCGGACAGCGAGATCAAGCAGCGCCTGTCGCGCTCCAACCCCTACAGCCAATGGCTCGAGAAGACTCAGATCGTTCTTGAAGACTTGAATCCCGTCGAGCCGCGCGCCTCCCGCACGGATGTCTCGCTTCTCGATCGCCAGCAGGCCTTCGGCTATACGCAGGAGGACCTGGCCGTCCTTCTCGCGCCGATGGCCTCGACCGGCCAGGAGGCCGTGGGCTCGATGGGTACGGATACGCCGATCTCCGCGATGTCCGACCGATCGAAGCTGCTCTACACCTATTTCAAGCAGAACTTCGCGCAAGTGACCAACCCGCCGATTGATCCGATCCGCGAAGAACTCGTCATGAGCCTGGTCTCGTTCATCGGGCCGCGGCCGAACCTCTTCGATCTCGCCGGCGCCGCCAAGCGCAAGCGGCTCGAGGTGCGCCAGCCAATCCTTACCAACGAGGACCTCGAGAAGATCCGCTGCATCGGTCATTTCGAAGATACTTTCGACACCAAGACGCTCGACATAACCTATGACGTCGCCAAGGGCGCGGCCGGGATGGAGCAGGCCCTGACGCGCCTGTGCGAGCGCTCCGAAGCCGCCGTGCACGGCGGCTACAACATCATCATTCTGTCGGATCGCCAGGTCGGCCCCGACCGCATCCCGATCCCGGCGCTGCTGGCGACAGCCGCCGTCCATCATCATCTGATCCGCAAAGGATTGCGCACCTCGGTCGGCCTCGTCGTCGAGACGGGCGAAGCGCGCGAAGTGCACCACTTCGCTTGTCTTGCCGGCTATGGCGCCGAGGCGGCCAATCCGTACCTTGCTTTCGAGACGCTCACCGCGATGGCGAGCGAGCTTCCTGAAGAGGTGAGCGCTTACGAGATCGTCAAGCGCTTCATCAAGTCGATCGACAAGGGCTTGTTGAAGGTCATGTCCAAGATGGGCATCTCGACCTATCAGTCCTATTGCGGCGCGCAGATTTTCGACGCGGTCGGGCTGTCCACCGCTTTCGTCGACCGTTTCTTCTTCGGCACGGCCACGCGCATCGAAGGCGCCGGGCTCGTCGAAATCGCCGAAGAGACCGCGTTGCGCCATTCCGACGCTTTCGGCGCCTCGCCGGTCCTGCGCAACGCGCTCGAAGTCGGCGGCGACTACGCCTTTCGCCTGCGCGGCGAAGCTCACTCCTGGTCGCCGCAATCGGTCTCCCTGCTTCAACATGCCGTGCGCGGCAATGCGCAGGACAAGTATCGCGCCTACGCCAAGCTGCTCAACGAGCAGGAGGAGCGGCTGCTGACGATCCGCGCTCTGTTTCGCGTTCGCGGCGCGCAGGAGGACGGCCGCGCGCCTGTGCCGATCGAAGAAGTCGAGCCGGCCAAGGATATCGTCAAGCGCTTCTCGACCGGGGCCATGTCTTTCGGCTCGATCTCGCGCGAAGCGCATACGACGCTCGCCATCGCGATGAACCGGATCGGCGGCAAGTCGAACACCGGAGAGGGCGGCGAAGAATCCGACCGCTTCAAGCGGATGGCCAACGGCGATTCGATGCGCTCGGCGATCAAGCAGGTCGCCTCGGGCCGGTTCGGCGTCACCGCGGAATATCTCGTCAATTCCGACATGATGCAGATCAAGATGGCGCAAGGCGCCAAGCCCGGCGAGGGCGGCCAATTGCCCGGCCACAAGGTCGACGCCGTCATCGCCAAGGTGCGCCATTCGACGCAGGGCGTCGGGCTCATCTCGCCGCCGCCCCACCATGACATCTATTCGATCGAGGATTTGAAGCAGCTCGTCTTCGATCTGAAGAACGTCAATCCCGAGGCCCAGGTTTCGGTCAAGCTCGTCTCGGAAGTCGGCGTCGGCACGGTGGCGGCGGGCGTCGCCAAGTGCAAGGCCGACCATGTGACGATCTCGGGCTATGAAGGCGGCACCGGCGCTTCGCCCTTGACGTCGATCAAGCACGCCGGCTCGCCATGGGAGATCGGGCTCGCCGAAACGCATCAGACGTTGGTGCTCAACCGGTTGCGTTCGCGCATCTCCGTGCAGGTCGATGGCGGCCTGCGCACCGGGCGCGACGTCGTCGTCGGCGCGCTGCTCGGCGCCGACGAGTTCGGCTTCGCGACGGCGCCGCTGATCGCGGCGGGTTGCATTATGATGCGCAAGTGCCATCTCAACACTTGTCCCGTCGGCGTCGCGACGCAGGACCCGGTGTTGCGCAAGCGCTTCGTCGGGCAGCCCGAGCATGTCATCAATTTCTTCTTCTTCGTCGCCGAGGAGGTGCGCGAACGGATGGCGGCGATGGGCTATCGCCGCTTCGACGAGATGATCGGCCAGATGCAGATGCTCGACCGCGCCGAGGCGATCGAACATTGGAAGGCGAAGGGACTCGATTTCTCGAAGCTCTTCCACAAGCCGAAGGCGGCGCCCGGCGTCGGCGTCTATCGGAGCGAGCCGCAGGATCACGGCATCGATCATGTGCTCGACCGTCAATTCATCGCCGAGACGCGCGAGGCGGTCGAACATGGCAAGCATGTGCGGCTCGACATGCCGATCCGCAATTCCGACCGCTCGACGGGCGCGATGCTGTCGGGCGTGATCGCACGGCGTTACGGCCATGCCGGACTTCGCAACGAGGCGATCCATATCAAGCTCAAGGGCTCGGCCGGCCAAAGCTTCGGCGCCTGGCTCACCCATGGCGTGACGCTGGAGCTTGAAGGCGAAGCGAATGACTATGTCGGCAAGGGCCTGTCTGGCGGCCGAGTCATCGTCTATCCGCCGCGCGAAGCCACGAAGATCACGCCGGAGCGGTCGATCGTCGTAGGCAACACCGTACTATACGGCGCGATCGCGGGCGAATGCTATTTCCGCGGCGTCGCCGGCGAGCGATTCGCCGTGCGCAATTCCGGCGCGATCGCCGTCGTCGAGGGCGCGGGCGATCACGGTTGCGAATATATGACCGGCGGCGTCGTCGTGGTGATCGGCGAGACCGGGCGCAATTTCGCCGCCGGCATGTCGGGCGGCATCGCCTATGTGCTCGACGAAGCGGGAGACTTCGCCAAGCGCTGCAATCTGTCGATGGTCGAATTGGAGCCGGTCGCCGACGAAGAGGAGTTGATGCAGCGCTTGCACCACCACGGCGGCGATCTCGAAGGCCATGGCCGCGTCGACGTGATGACCGATATGAGCGGGCGCGACGCCGAGCGCCTGCATCAACTGATCGTCAACCACGCCCGCTATACCGGTTCGGCCCGGGCGCGTGAAATCCTGGAAAACTGGGAGACCTACCTGCCGAAGTTCCGCAAGGTGATGCCGGTCGAATACCGGCGCGCCTTGGCTGAACTGGCGGCGCAGCGCGGCGGCGAGCAATATCTGGCGGCGGGCGAATGAAGCTGGGCGCCGGCTTTCGTACTTTTTGCGACGATGGGTTTACGATATGGGCAAGGTGACGGGTTTTCTGGAGATCGATCGCGCCGACCGGCGTTACGCGCCGGCGTCCGACCGCATCCGCCATTATCGCGAATTCGTCCTGCCTCTGTCGGAGGAGACCAACCGCAACCAGGCCGCGCGCTGCATGAGTTGCGGCATCCCCTATTGTCACAACGGCTGTCCGGTCAACAATCAGATCCCCGACTGGAACGATCTCGTCTATCGCGGCGATTGGGCGGAAGCTTCGCGCAATCTGCACACGACCAACAATTTCCCGGAGATCACCGGCCGCGTCTGCCCGGCGCCCTGCGAAGCCTCTTGTACGCTCAATCTCGAAGATACGCCGGTCACCATCAAGACGATCGAATGCGCGATCGCCGACCGCGCTTTCGCCGAAGGCTGGGTCAAGCCGGAGCCGCCGACGCTAAGGACCGGCAAGAAGATCGCGGTGGTCGGCTCGGGCCCGGCGGGCCTCGCTTGCGCGCAGCAGCTCGCCCGCGTCGGTCATGAGGTTCACGTCTACGAAAAGAACGCCAAGCCCGGCGGCCTGCTGCGCTACGGCATTCCCGACTTCAAGCTGGAGAAGCGTCACGTCGAGCGTCGCGTCGAGCAGATGACGGCCGAAGGGGTGATTTTCCATTGCAACGCAATGATCGGACGCGACCTCCCGACAAAGGATCTCGTTGAAAAATACGACGCGGTGGCGCTCGCCGGCGGCGCCGAGGCGCCGCGCGACCTCAAGGCGCCGGGACGCGAACTCTCCGGCGTGCATTTCGCGATGGAGTTCCTGCCGCAGCAAAACCGCCGCGTCGGCGGCGAGCCGATCGGAACCAACGAACCGATCACCGCCAGCGGCAAGAATGTAGTGGTGATCGGCGGCGGCGACACGGGCTCCGACTGCATTGGCACGTCCATCCGCCAAGGCGCGCTGAAAGTGACGCAACTCGAGATTTTGCCGCAACCGCCCGACAAGGAGGACAAGCTCGCCACCTGGCCGGATTGGCCGTGGAAGCTGCGCACGTCGTCGAGCCACGAGGAAGGCGCCGAGCGCGATTTCGCGGTGATGACCGCCGCGGTCGAGGGCGAGAACGGCGCGGTGACGGCCCTTCGTTGCGTGCGCATCGACGCCAAGATGCAGCCGATCGCCGGCGCCGAATTCACCCTCAAAGCCGATCTCGTCTTGCTGGCGATGGGCTTTCTGTCGCCGGTGCGCGAGGGCTTGCTCGCCGATCTCGGCGTCGCGCTCGACAGCCGCGGCAATGTTCAGGCAAGCCAGGCGAACTATGCTTCGAGCGTCAACAAGGTTTACGCGTGCGGCGACATGCGGCGCGGTCAGTCCCTTGTCGTCTGGGCGATTCGGGAAGGTCGCCAATGCGCGCAGGCGATCGACAAGGCGCTGATGGGAACGTCGGTTCTGCCGAGGTGACGCCCGCTTCCCCTGGCGAAGCGGCGAGGCGGGGCAAGCGCGAAGCGCGACCTGCCGCCGTTGACGCTTCGTCGACCGGCGCGCTATGGCGCCGCTTATCGACGTTTCACGAAGAGCTGAGAATTACGCGGTGATTCGCTCGTCCGCGGCGGTCGGCTCGCGCAGCACATAGCCGCGGCCCCATACCGTCTCGATATAGTTGCGTCCCTGCGAAGCCATCGCCAGCTTCTTGCGCAGCTTGCAGATGAAGACGTCGATGATCTTCAGTTCGGGCTCGTCCATCCCGCCAGAGAGGTGGTTGAGGAACATCTCCTTGGTGAGCGTCGTCCCTTTGCGCAGGGAAAGCAGCTCGAGCATCTGATATTCCTTGCCGGTCAGATGCACGCGCGCGCCATCGACCTCGACCGTCTTCTGATCGAGATTGACCACCAGGTCGCCGGTGATGATGACCGACTGGGCGTGTCCCTTGGAGCGGCGCACGATCGCATGAATCCGGGCGACCAGTTCGTCCTTATGGAAGGGTTTGGTCAGATAGTCGTCGGCGCCATGGCCAAGGCCCCTGACTTTCTCCTCCGTGCCGGCCATGCCGGAGAGGATGAGGATCGGCGTCTTCACCTTTGTGAGGCGCAGGGTTCGCAGGACCTCGTATCCCGACATGTCGGGCAGATTGAGATCCAGAAGAATGATATCGTAGTCGTAGAGCTTGCCGAGATCGATGCCCTCTTCCCCGAGATCCGTCACATAGACGTTGAAATTCTCCGACTTGAGCATCAGTTCGATGCTCTGCGCGGTGGCGCTGTCATCCTCGATCAATAGAACGCGCATGTCAGGTCCCCAGCCTTGCCCCCGGTTCGAGACCAAAGGTGTTTGTTCGCAGAAGTCGCGTCACACTGAAGCCGACGCGCAACCGGAAGCGATACCGGTCGATTCAAAACGCCAAGGTGACCACGAATGGTTAACAAATTCTGATTCTCCGCCGCAAGCCCATGGGTCCGAAAAACCACCGTGAGCCCGCAATTTGTTGAATTTGCTAAACGAGTCGTGAGTTCCCTACCTCATCCTTCACATTAGCTTTGTGCTCTAAGCGATTCTGACGACTCGCCTCGACTCGCCGCCCGCCCAGCTCTTTTCGAGGGCGGTCGATCTGCCGCGTGAGGGGGATTGTTAACGATCCAAGTAAACGAAGCCCTAACGCGGCGGGCCGCGGCGCCCTTTTTCCGTGGCGGTCCGTCTGGAAAAGCCGAATCAAGGTCGCCGTGTAAAGAAAGGAGCAACCTTCATGCGGCATCGTCTTCTCGTCTCGCGGCAAGACGGAAACCGACCGGCGTCGTCCGATCGGACTTTATGTTAGCGTAGGTGGAGTTGGCGCCCGATGAAGTCGCGAGATTCGCTCATTCGCTTGAAGCGTTTTCAGGTCGAAGAGAAGCGCCGCCGAGTGCGGCAAATCGAAATGATGATGGCCGAGTTCTCGCGCATGATGGCTGATCTCGATCGCGAGATCGGCATCGAAGAAAAGCGCGCCGGCATCTCCGACCCGTCGCATTTCGCCTATCCGACCTATGCCCGCGCCGCGATGACGCGACGTGACAATCTCAAAAGCTCCAACGCCGAACTCGCCGACCAGCTCCAAGAGGCCAAGGCCGCTCAGGAAGAGGCGCAAGCCGAGCTTTTGAAGTTCGAGACGCTGGAGGGCCGCGAGAAGGCCGTCGAGCGGCCGGCGGAATTGGCGGTAAGAGCCTAGAGGACGAGGACGGTCCGGGGCGCGCCTCTAGCGCCGGCGTAGCACCACGATCCGATTGGTGTTCGTCCCCTTCGCATTGTTGGCGACGCCCCAGCAATTGGCGGTCTTTGTGAAATCCTGGACATTGATGACGACGCCCAGCGGCGTGAGCGGCAAGTCTCGCGCGGCGCGTAGGACCAGGCGCTCGAGTTCGAGCGCGCCGCCGCGGACCTCGCCAACCTCCAGCGCGATACAGCCGCCTTCGCGCGTCACACGGGCAAGTTCGATCAGGACCTTTCGCATGAACGCCGTCCACTCGTCCGGATCGCGATGCATGGCGATCGGGATGGCCGCGGGATCGAGGCCGACGAACCAGCAGCGCAGCCAATTGTCCGCGGCATAGGGGACGACATCGAGAAAGGGCGGCGAGGTCACGACGAGATCGACCGAGCCGGACGCGATCTGCGGCGTTGAATCGGCGCTGGCCGCAAGGAGAAACGGCTTGCGGGCGC
Organism: Roseiarcus sp.; assembly: GCA_035939375.1. Taxonomy (GTDB): domain Bacteria; phylum Pseudomonadota; class Alphaproteobacteria; order Rhizobiales; family Beijerinckiaceae; genus Roseiarcus. The sequence goes on along the minus strand of DASZFX010000035.1, from coordinate 356 downwards.
TTGGGACCGGCGGCGGGTCGGCGAGCAAAGCGCGCGATTTCTTCAAGATGATCGCGGCGACGTCGCGCTCCGGTGGCGCCTGGCCGCGCTTTGCATTGATCTTTATTTGCGCGGCGACCGAGGTCGCCTGGTTCGGCGGCAAAGTATAGACCGAGAAAAAGCCCGGCGAATGCCCGGTCAGGCGATTGACCGCGACCATCCTGATCCAATCGTCGACGGAATCGAAGGCGCCGGAGCGCTCGCGACGCTTAAGATAGGCGCGCAAGGCCTCGATCCGCTCAAGCGTGCGGCGATGGAAGAATGTCAGCAGTTCCTCGGGCGCATGGCCATTATGGGTCCAGTTTATCTCCCGCAGC
>DASZFX010000034.1:0-4597 GCA_035939375.1 Roseiarcus sp. | reverse complement strand
GCTACAAGTTCGCGGGAAGCACGAGGGAATGCCACTGTGACTATGCTGGGCATTACAACATCAAAATATTTGGCTCGATGAGGCGGGATGTACAGGAAAAGTCGATCATTAAGCTCTAACTCTATTGTATCCACCAGCAATTCAAATTCTCGGCTTGTTTTTGGAACGTCTCCCAAACGTTTCGCCAACAACGCAGACGATGTTGTCAGGCCAAGCTCTCTGCACAGGTCTCTCATATGGCCCATATGGCCGTGCAAGCGAATGATATCGTCGTCTTTAAGAGAATTTTGCAATCCGGCTTCAACAAACCCGAATGTAAGTCGAGCGTTTTCAATATCTCGGCCAAGATTGATGTATTTCTGGGCGTGACTGGGCAACATATCGAGCAAGCTCCATAGCCTGCCGGGATAAAATTCCACGACAGGACCATCATGAAGCTGCTGAAACCCTCGCACATTCATGATGCAGCCTTAGAGACTACATCTTGTTGCTGGGTATGGGAAGTATAATATCACTCTCGCATTTGTTTTGAAGTCAACCGCCGGTTCGGCGCTGGCGCAGCGTGGCGGGCTCTAGGCGCTCGTCGCCGCGCCGGCGAATTCGCGCTGAAGCTCGGCGAGGATTTCGTAGGAACGAAGCCGCGCCGCATGGTCGAAGATCGCCGAGGCGACCATCACCTCGTCGGCTTTGGTCAGATCGATGAAGCGGCGCAGCTTGTCGCGCACCGTCGCGGGCGAGCCGACGAAAGCGTAAGTCAGCATCCGCGAGGCCTGCGCCTTTTCCACGGGCGACCAATAGGTCTCGATATCGTCGATCGGCGGCGGCAATTGACCGCGTATGCCGCGCAGCATGTTGGTCGCCTGCTGCTGCGGCGTCGTGAAAAGGCGCCGCGCCTCTTCGTCGGTATCCGCCGCAATGACGACGGCCCCGGCCATCGCGTAAGGCCGGTCGAGTCGATCGGACCTTTCGAAGCGAGCGCGGTAGATTTCCAGCGCGTCCAGCAGAGCTTCCGGCGAGAAATGCGAAGCGAAGGCGTAGGGCAGGCCCAGCATCGCGGCGAGCTGCGCGCCGAAAAGGCTCGAGCCGAGAATCCAGATCGGCACGTTGAGCCCGGCGCCCGGCACCGCGCGGATCGGCTGGCCCGGCTGCGCCGGGGCTAGAAACGCCTGCAGTTCGAGCACGTCCTGCGGGAAATTGTCGGCGGCGGCGGCCTCGCGCCGCAAGGCGCGCAAGGTACGTTGGTCCGTCCCCGGCGCCCGGCCGAGGCCAAGATCGATGCGGCCGGGATAGAGCGATTCGAGCGTGCCGAATTGCTCGGCGATGACGAGCGGGGCGTGGTTGGGCAGCATGATTCCGCCCGCGCCGACGCGAATGGTCTTCGTGCCGCCCGCGACGTAGCCGATCGCCACCGCCGTCGCCGCGCTGGCGATCCCCAGCATATTGTGATGCTCGGCGAGCCAGAATCGCTTGTAGCCCCATGTCTCGGCGCGCTGCGCGAGATCGAGGGAGTTGCGAAGCGCGTCGCCCGCGCTCGAACCTTGCGTGATGAAGGCGAGATCGAGAATGGAGAGAGCGGTCATGCGGCTGGCTCGGCGTAAGGACTGCGAATATACGACGTCGTGAGCCCCGCCGCGCTGCGTCTCTTTCTTCGTCGCATGACGGCGTCCAGGCGCCCGACATCGGCGCTGGAGCAGCGCCGGATGTCCGTCAAAGGGCTCAACAACGTCGACATGGGACTGCTCATGGCGCAAATCCAGGGTCAGGACTTGTCCCGATTGAATCGATCGCTGCGGACAAGTCCAGGAGACCGGCCAGGCGGGCGCCCTGGGTGATTTTGTCCACGATCTTTTTGTCCTCGCGCAGCGCGAGATCCACGATGTTCATGGCCTCGGCGAAGGACTATAGCGCGGACAACGCCTCGAAGGCCTTCGCAGGCGCCTCCTCCGGCGCGACCCATGCAAATCCCTTCATCTGATGACGCGCCCAGGTGAACTGCCGCTTGGCGTATTGGCGTGTATCGAGCTTGCCGCGCGCAATCGCCTCTTCGAGCGTCAACCGGCCGGCGAGATGGGCGATGAGCGGCGGCGCGCCATGCGCGCGCATGACCGGCAAGGCCGGGTCGAGCTGGCGCGCCGCGAGGGCAGCAACTTCTTCGAGCGCGCCGACCCTGATCATCGCATCGAACCGCGCCTCGATCGCGGCGGTGAGCGCGGCCCGATCCGGGACAAGGAAGAGACCGGCCCATTCGCCCGCCTTCAGGAACGGCGCTGCTCGCGAAGCCTGAAAGGCGGCGAGCGATCGGCCCGTCGCCGCGACGACTTCAAGCGCGCGCAACACTCTTTGACGGTCGTTCGGTCGCAACCGCCGAGCCGTTTCGCGATCGAGCTTCGCCAGCTTTTCGTGCAAATCCGGCGTCGCGACGCCCTCGGCTTCGGCGCGAACATCAGCGCGGACCGAAGCCGGCACGGCGGGAATGTCCGAGAGACCCTCGGTCAGCGCGCGGAAATAAAGGCCCGTGCCGCCGACGAATAGAACCGGACGGCCTTCGTCGAAAACACGCGCGGCCACCGTCGTGGCTTCGCCAAGCCACAGGCCGACGGAATGATTGACGGCGCCGTCGACGGCGCCGAACAGAACGTGCGGCGCCTTCGCCTCGTCCGCCGGGCTCGGCCGGGCGGTGAGCACGCGCAGGTCGCGATAGACCTGCATCGAATCGGCGTTGACGATCGTCGCGTCAATACGCCGCGCCAGCGTTAGCGCGACCTCCGACTTGCCGCTCGCCGTCGGGCCTGCGATGAGGAGGGCGCGGCGTTTCATCGTCGCGCTATCCCTCACTGCCTTTGGATCCCATGCCGCCCCGTCGCCTCGCCACAATCCTTCGAACTCAGCGGTGCGCTGATCGCCCGCGTCGCGCAAGCCTTGCCGGGCGCGCCTCGGTCTCCCGCCTGGCCGCCGGCGCCGCCGATCTGATGTTTGGGGGGACGAAAATCGAGGCGCCGGCGCCAAGACGCGGCTTTCAGCAATTCACCGGCGCCATCGCCAAAAGACCGGGCCTCGACGAGCATCACGCCAACCGGCTCATAGCAGAAGACGGCGCGCCGACCGGCAAAATCGCCGAGCTCGTGCTCGGCGCGACGCCAAGCTCGCGACATTGCGCAACCTTGCCGCTGGTCACGGGCTGAAGCTCGACGACACGCTCGCGGTCGGGGACGGCGCCAATGATCTGGCGACGTTTGATTCGGCGGGGCTCGGCGTCGCCTATCGCGCCAAACCGTCCGTCGCCGCGCGCGCCGCCGCGCGAATCGATCACGCCGATCTGACGGCGCTGCTCTACGCGCAAGGCTTTCGCCGCGAAGATTTCGTCGCCTGACCGCTGCTATTCCACGGCGAGGGCGACGAAACGCGCGTCGCCTTGCGCGTTCGAGATCAGGAGCAGTGCAGTCTTTTTGCCGGACTTTTTCGCTGCGTCGATCGCCTGGCTGACCTGGCTCGGGTCGCTGACCGCGACCTGATTGACCTCCTGAATGACGTCGCCGGCTCGCAGGCCCTTCTCGGCCGCAGCCGAATTGGGCTCGACGCTCGAAACGACGACACCTTTCACATTGTCCTTGATCTGGAAGCTTTTGCGAATATCGGCCGAGAGGCCGGCGAGCTCCATCCCGAAAATATGGGCGCTGATCGGCTTTTCCGCCGGCGCTTCGTCGGTCTTGGCCGCGACCTCAGGCTTGTCGCTGTCCTCGAGGCGGCCGAGCGTCACCCGCTTGGTGATCTCTGCGCCCTTGCGAACGACGACGACGTCCACTTCCGTCCCAACCGGGGTCGAAGCGACGATTTTCGGCAGGTCGCGCGATTCCTTGATGTCCTTGCCGTTGAATTTGACGATGACGTCGCCGGACTCGATGCCGGCGGGCTTGGCCGGCCCGCGCTCGTCGACGCCGGCGACAAGGGCGCCGCGCGCCGAGCCGAGACCGAGGCTGTCGGCGATCTGATCGTCGACGCTTTGAATGCGTACGCCGAGCCAGCCGCGTCTCGTTTCATGGAACTCCTGAAGCTGCGCGATCACCGGCTGAACGGTCGCCGACGGCGTGGCGAAGCCGATGCCGATCGACCCGCCCGAGGGGGACAGGATCGCCGTGTTGATGCCGATGACCTCGCCGGCCAGATTGAAGAGCGGCCCGCCGGAGTTGCCCTTGTTGATCGCGGCGTCCGTCTGGATGAAATTGTCGTAAGGTCCGCTGTCGATGTTGCGGTTGCGGGCCGAGACGATGCCGGCTGTCACCGTCTCGCCGAGACCGAAGGGATTGCCGACCGCCATTACGCCGTCGCCGACCCTGAGCTTGTCGCTGTCGCCGAATTTCACCGCCTTCAGCGGTTTGTCGCTTTTGACCTTGAGCACGGCGACGTCGACCTTGGAATCCTTGCCGACGATTTCGGCCTTGAGCTTGCGCCCGTCAGTGAAGATCACTGTGATGTCATTGGCGTCGGCGATCACGTGATTGTTGGTGATCACGATACCCGAAGGATCAATCACAAAGCCGGAGCCGAGCGAACTCGACTTGTGCGGCCGGGGCGTCTGACCCAACTGCCCGTGGTTCTT
>DASZFX010000033.1:0-2526 GCA_035939375.1 Roseiarcus sp. | reverse complement strand
TCGGTTGCGAAAACGACGACGATCGCCGACGAAAGCCCGAGCGCCGATGGCCTCGCGATTCCCGATTTCACGCCGAGCGCCCATTTCGAACAGCGCTTCGATGTCGCTCATCCGCCTCAGCGCGTCTTCGCCTTCTTCGGCGACATCGCGGCTGTCGCGGCCTGCCTGCCCGGCGCGTCGCTGACGGGTCGGCAAGCGCCCGAGCGCGCCGAAGGCGCGATCCGCGTCAGGATCGGTCCGATCGTCGCCAATTTTCACGGCGCGGCGCGCATCGAGCGCGACCCACAGGCTCTTTCGGGCCGCATTGTCGGAATCGGCGCCGATCGCCGCAGCCGCTCTTCGACGCAGGGCGAAGTTCGTTACCGTCTCACGCCGATCGAAGAGGGCGACGCGACGCGCGTCGATCTTTGGATTGGCTATCGGTTAAAGGGGCTGCTGGCGCAGGTCGGCCGCGCCGGCTTGGTCCGCGATTTCGCCGCGCGGATGATCGGCGACTTTCAGCGCAACCTCGACGCCCGGCTGTCGAGCGCTGCTCCGCAGGCTGCAGCCACGCCGCTGAACGGCGTCGCGATGCTGCTGGCGGCTCTGCGCGAGCGGGCGAAGCGCTTGCTCCGCCGGATGAGGCGTTAGGCGGCCGGTTCACGCTAGCAAAAGTAGGTCGGCTGTCGGCCGATCACGTTGCCCCATTGATCGTAGACCGGTTGATAGGTCATGCAACCGCCGAAATTGTACCCATAGGAGGGAGACAAGGGAACCGCAAGCACGACGCCGACGGAACGCCAGTCGCCGTACCAGCCGCCATACGGCGCGCATTGCCAACCATAGCCCGGACCCCAACACCAACCTGCATATCCCGGGGTTGCCGCGGATGCGGCAAAGGCGGTCGCCAGAACGCAGCAGACGACGGCCCTGTACAATGAGGAGCGCATGGCTGTTTCTCCTTAGCCGGGCGATACGAGGCCCGTTCTCATCGTGGTTAACCGTTTCGATAGCGACTTCGGTTCGATTTGTTTCAAAATGAACAGAAACCCCGGACCTTGCCAAGAGTTCGATGGCGGAAACCTTAATGGGCGCAAGGGCTCGCCGGACTTCTCAATGGCGACAGCCTGGCGGCGGGCCAAACGGGAAAATTGGCGACTGCCGCGTGAAACCGGTTTACTAAATCGGTTTCTTATGATTACGATGCCTCCGTGAAGCACGAATTTGCCACCATTCGCGATGTCGCAAAGGCGGCGCGGGTCTCGCCTGCGACCGTCTCGCGCTATCTCAACAAGTCGATCGTGCTGCCCGCCGAGACCGCCGCTCGCATCGAGCGCGCCTGCAAGCGCCTCGCCTATCGTCCCAATCAATTGGCCAAGCGCCTCAGCCTGGGCAGTTCGGAGCTGATCGGCCTCGTCACCCCGGAAATCGCCAATCCATTCTTTGCGACGCTTGCCGCCGCGGCGGAGGATGAAGCGCGGCGTTTCAGCTATTCGCTGCTCATCATGAGCACGGGCGGCGACCCGCAGATGGAATTCGCCAATATCGATCGCCTCGATTCGCGCCATATCGACGGCCTCATCATTCTCACCAACCGCCCGGATGACGGACGCCTGCGCGGGATCGTCACCGGCCGCAAGGATGTCGTGCTGCTCGACGAGGACGTGCCTGGCGCGGAAGTCGGGCGCATTTTCGTCGAGAACGAGAGAGGCGCCTACATGGCGACGCGCCATCTTCTCGAGGCCGGCCATCGCAGAATCGCCCATGTCGGCGGCCCGAAAGACCTGTTCAGCGCCCGCGAGCGCTTCGCCGGCTTTGCGCGGGCTCTCCGAGAAGCCGGCGTCACGATGGACGATTCTCTCGTACGCTTCGGCGCCTATGAACGCGCTGCGGGCTATGCGGCCGCGCGCGAGATGATGACGGGCGGGGCGCCGACGGCGCTCTTCGCGGGCAGCGACTACATCGCCATCGGCGCGCTGGCGGCGCTGCGCGAAATGGGGCTCGATGCGCCGCGCGACCTTTCGCTGGTCGGCTTCGACGATATGCCCTTTGCGGAATTGCTCCATCCTCCGCTGACGACGGTGCGTCAGCCGATCGAAGAGATGGGACGTCAAGGCGTGCGCACATTGCTCGGTCAAATGAGGGGCGAGACGACGCCTTCGCTCGTGCGTCTGCCGACAGAACTCGTCATCCGCCATTCAGTCGCCTCGCCGCCCAAAAGCGCCCGCGCCGGCCGGCAAGGCGAACCGAGGAAACGAGCCCTCGGGCTCGCAACCGGGGTCTCGACCTTAAGACTTAAAAGCAAGCAGTGAAGATGGGAGACGACGTCATGCGCATAACAAAAACCTTGATCACGGCGCTCGCGCTTGCGGCGAGCGCAAGTCTTTCCGGCGTCGCCGGGGCGGCGGATAATCTCAGCGCGGTCTATGTGATGAGCGACAATCTCGGCGATAAGGGCTTCAACGATTCCGCAGCGGCCGGCTTTCGTCACGCTGAGAAAGAGGGCGTGAAGATCAAGTTCCTGCAGGCCTCGCCAAGCGATCCGCA
>DASZFX010000032.1:0-17656 GCA_035939375.1 Roseiarcus sp. | reverse complement strand
TCCTAAGGCGGGAGTGTCGTCCAATCTCCAAGAATCCGCGAAAATGAATCTCGGAACGGATCGTCGATATCTAAACCTTATTCCGTTCAAAGCGCCACGACGGACGGCGAAGTCACCAAGAATTACGCCGGGCCGCGGCTTTCCAGCTCTCCGCGAAATATCGGCGGCGGGCGGGCGAAGTCGGAAAGCGCGGGACTTTCGCAAACCGCGCCTCATTTGCGTCAGACCGTCTGAATTTAGCCGTCTTTGTAAGGCGAATTGAGTCGGCGGTTGCCCGTACGACCAATAAGAGGGCCTAGCAAGAAAATGTAAGAAGTAGGGGCAAGCGTAAGACCTCGATGGTTAGGGAGCGAACCATGAGATCGGAACGCTATTATGTACAATCGGTGGGAGCTAAAAAAAACTGGACACAAAGGGAATGGCAAATATATGGGGACCTGCCGTGGATTGTACGGAAGTTTGTGGACGTCCTAATCCTTATACCGCGTTTTTTAAGATCGGCTCGGCAACGCGAAATTGAAATCGTCGACCGACGAGCGCGATTTGTCGAACAAAGATTGCTTACGGCGAAGCGCAATCGCGAAAAGCCGTAGGCAAATTGGAGGGCGATGCGGGACGACGACATTCGAGCGTCCCGCCGCCTGCCTGTCACACGACTACAAGGAACGGCCTATTCACGTCCCTTCAACAACTCACCCGCCTTGCGCGGGTTGAGATGGGCGATGCACTCGCCGCCGATCATATGGTCGCGCAGCAAGCATTTTTTGAAGAAATCCGGCGGCGCGCAGCAGCCGTAAGCGCCGACGCGATCGCTCTACTGTCAAAAGGGGCATGTCCACAGGTCAGTGGAGTGAAATTCTGGCGCTGCATCTGCGCCGGGTTTTTCTTGCGCCGTCGTCATCGGAACTCTCTAAACAAACGAGGCGACCCTAAGGTTCGCGGACCGGCGGGGCTGCGTCTCCTTCTTTCGTTTTCGGCGATCGGTCGAAAGCGCACTGATCCTATGGCTCCGCTCTCATCCGAAAGATCGGTTGGAGCGCAACGTAAAGCGCGCGGTAGTCGCTGTAGCCGCGATCGTAGACGGCGGCGTTCTCCGACCTGGGGCCTATCGTATCCCCCAATCGCGCGAGCCGCCGCGCATCGCCCCAGCCGACGTCTCCGCCGGAGGCGATCGCGGCGACAAGCGCGGCGCCCACGGCTGAGCCATGCGCATTCTCGACCAGCCGCACCGGCGCCTGAAGAACGTCGGCGACGATCTGCATCCACACGCGACTGCCCGCGCCGCCGTCGGAAGCCAAAAACCGCCGCGGCGCAAAGCCGATTTCCGAAAGCACGTCTACGTGATGACGAAAGCCGAAAGCGACCGCTTCGAGAAGCGCGCGCCAGAGATGGGCCGGACCATGGCCGAGACTGAGGCCGGTGAAGGTTCCCCGCGCGAGCGGATCCTGGATCGGCGTCTTCTCGCCGAGGAAATAGGGCAGGCAAAGCACGCCGTCGCTGCCGGCCGGGATCGCCCCGGCAAGACGATCGAGCGCGGCATGGGAATTTTCGCTTGGGGCGTCGACGCGGAGCGTGGCGGCGAGCCAGTTGAGGGCCGAGCCGGACGCCGCCATGCAGCCGTTCGGCGCATAAAGGCCGGGCGCAAGATGATAGTCGAGGAAGAGCCGGGGATCGGGCCGCGCCTTGTCGGAGGCGACTACGATGTCGCCGGCGCCGCCGAATTTTAAAAGAACGTCGCCGGGCTCGACCAGACCGGCCGCCAGCGCCGAGGCGATATGATCGGCGGCGCCGCCGAACACCGGCAGGCCTTCCGGCAGGAGGGTCTCGCGGGCCGCCGCCGCCGTGACGCCGCCGAGGACGCTATGCGAAGCATGTTTCGCGGGAAAGGCGGCGCGGGGCAAATGCGTCAGCGCGACAAGGTCGTCGCTGATCCGGTGATCGGCAAGGTCGACGATCCCGGCTTCCAGCGCCCAATTCTGTTCGACGCCGCGGGCGCCGGTCAGCCGCCAGTTCACATAATCATACGAACCGAAGGCGGTCCTCACTCGGGAAAAGACGTCCGGTTCATGCCGCTCCAGCCAGCGGAGCTTCGTGGCGATGAGCTGCTGATTGACGCCGTTGCCGGTACGAGCGAGGAACTTCGCTTCATCGACCTCGCGGCTGAGCTCTTCGACTTCGGCCGCGGCGCGTCCGTCGCTTTGTTGGATGCTCGGGCGCAGGACACGGCCGGCCTCGTCCAAAAGGACCAGGGCCGGAACCATGCCGGTGACGCAAAGACCCTGCAGCGCGCCGATTTCTGCCGGCAGAGCCTCGACGAGTTCGCGCAGAACCGAGCAGGAATTGCTCCACCACTCGGCCGGGTCTTCCTCGGCCCAGCCGGGATGCGGCGAATGGAGGATCGTCTTGCGTGAGGCGACGGCGACGATCGAGTTCGGCGTGGCAACGAGGACGCCGATCGTCGATGTGGTGCCGATGTCGAGGCCGATGACGAACGTGCGGGTCACTTCGCAACCTTGCTGGCGCTCAAGCGAGCTGACGGACGAAGTCCATGAAGCGCTTGACGCGCTCGCCATCGACCGGTTTCCGGGTATCGCCGTCGACCTTGAAATGCGTTCCGATCACGCAACCGTCGGCGATGGCGAAAATATCGCGCACATTGTCGATACGCACGCCCGTATTGGCGAAAACCGGCGTATCGGGCACGGCTTCGCGGACCCTTCTGAGAGCGGAGGCGTCCACCGCTTGACCGGTCAGAGGGCCGGAGACCAGCACGGCGTCGGCGAGCGAGGAAAAGACGGCGCTCTTCGCGCGCAGTTCGATCGGCCGCGTGTCGAGGGAGGAAGCAAATTCGGCGTTGATGTTGAAAAGGAGCTTCAGATCAGGCCGACCGAGATTGCGCCTGAGCGTCAGCGCCTCGGCGGCGTTCGGGCGCCACAGGCCCATGTCCGAGGCGAAAACGCCGGTAAATATTTCGCGGGCGAAGGCGGCGCCGGTGGCGCAAGCGATCGCAACGCTCGCCGAAGGATCCCATAGATAGTTCACGCCAAAGGGCACTTTCAGCAACGGTTTCAAAGTGGCGACGATCGCCGTCATCGCTGCGACGCCTTCGGCGGGCGCGGCGAAACGATAGGGACGGTCATTCTCGTTGCCGAACATGATCGCATCGACGCCGCCCGCCTGCAGGTTGTCGATGTCGCGCGCGACATTGTCGATCAATCGCGTCATGCCGCCTTCGGCGTCGAAGAGCGGCGTTCCCGGCAAGGCGCCGATATGGGCCATGGCGATCACGACTTTGCGGCGCGCGCCGAAAAACTCGAAAGGCATCGAACGGAATCCTCGATCAGGCTGTCGCCGCTTCATCGAAATCGCAAACGACGATTCCGACTTTGGCGCGCGACAGCGCCTCGGCGAGATGAGTGGGCGGCGCGGCGTCGGTCACCAGAGTCGCGGCGCGTTCGAGCCCGCATATTCTGGCGACCGAGCGATGATCGAATTTCGAGGCGTCGCAAAGAACGACGACTTCGTCGGCCTGTTCGATGAAGGCGCGCTTGATCTCGGTATCTTCGGGCGAATAGTCGAAAAAGCCGTCTTCGATGACCCCGGAAACGCCGAGGAACAGCTTGTCGACAAAGAACTGGCGTATCTGCTCGCGCGGGTTCGCGCCGACCACCGAAAGCTCCGGTCCGCGCACGAGACCGCCGAGGACATGGACCGGGCAATTTCTCCGCCCGAGCACGGCCGCGGCGTAAAGATTGCTCGTGAAGACCGTCACGTCCCGCCGGACCGCGATTTCTTCGGCAAGCGCGAGGGTCGAGGTGCCGACATCGATGCCGATCGATTCGCGCGGGCCGATCAGGCGCGCCGCGGCGCGAGCGATCGCCGCCTTGGCCGCTGCATTCTGGCGACGGCGGCTCGAGAACGCCGGCTCCGCCGCGTCGAAGACTTCGCGCCGTCCGACCCCGACCGCGCCGCCATGGGTGCGCACGACCATGCCCTTCCGCTCCAGGGCGCCGAGGTCGCGCCGAATGGTCATGTCCGAAACCGAAAAGCTTTCGGCAATATCAGCGACCGATACGAAACCGTGACGGTCGACGAGATCCAGAATGCGAGCGTGGCGCGCGCCGGCCGGAAGACGCCGTTGAACGAGATCGGACTCGGGCAATAAGGGTTCGGCGCTCTGACTCATAACGCGGCTCGATGTTCTTATTTGATCGTAATCGAACATCACGAGCGCGTCGAGGGTTTCGATCCGCGTTGAGCAGGGGCCTGTGATGTGCGATTTTGAACAAGCACGACGAGAGGAGACGCCCGTGGCCGAGATGTTTGACCTAAAAGGGCGGCGGGTCATGGTGACCGGCGGCGCCCGCGGCATTGGCGCGGCGATCGCCCGCGCCTTCTCTCGCCTTGGCGCTCGCGTCGCGATCGCCGACGCCGATCTGGCGGCCGCCGAAGTCGCGGCGAGAGAGATTGGCGGGAGCGCGGCTTTCGCCATCGACGTGCGCAATCGCGCTTCGAGCGAAAGCGCCTTCGCTTCAGTTATCGCCCATCTCGGCGGCCTCGACATTCTTGCCGCCAATGCCGGCGTCTCAACGATGCGACGCGCGGTGGACATCACGGACGAGGAATGGGAGTTCAATTTCGCCGTCAACGCGCGCGGCGTTTTCCTGAGCAATCAAATCGCCTGCCGGCATTTTCTCGCCGAAAAGCGCGCCGGAATCATCGTCAATACCGCTTCGCTCGCCGGCAAGGTCGGCGCGCCCCTGCTCGCTCATTATTCAGCGAGCAAATTCGCCGTGCTCGGTTGGACGCAAGCTTTGGCCCGCGAAATGGCGCCGCATGGCGTTCGCGTCAACGCCGTCTGCCCGGGCTTCGTGCGCACCTCGATGCAGGAGCGCGAGATCATATGGGAGAGCGAGTTGCGCGGCATGACGCCCGAGGCGGTGCGGGCGGAATATGTCTCCCTCACGCCGCTCGGCCGCATCGAAGAGCCGGAAGACGTCGCCGACGTCGTCACTTTCCTGGCCTCGGACGCCGCGCGTTTCATGACCGGGCAAGGGGTGAATGTGACGGGCGGGGTACGGATGGATTGAGGCTGGGACGACGTCAGCGATGAATTATGCGCGTGTTCTTGCGAGAAGCCATCGGTCCCGCTTCGCGCGCCCATGTTTGAACTGACGCCCGGTCAGGGGCCGGGGTATGGCGACGAAACGATCCATAGTCGGCTGCGTTGTATGAATTGCTTCGCTTTGCTCGCAATGACGGTTAGAGCTTATTAGCGACCGCGCAGCTCCGCCATCAGTGCTTGGCTTGCAGTGAACTGCCTGCGAGCAGTCCTCCGTCACGCGCGACGACCCTGCCCCGCTTCATGACAAGCGCGCGCGGCGGATGGGCGGCGACGGCCTCCGGGATCGAGGCGGCAGGAATGGCGACGAGGTCGGCGGCGGCGCCGATTTTAACGCCGTAGTCGGCGCGGCCGAGGACATGCGCGCTTGCCGTCGTGGCGAGATCGAAAGCCAGTGAAAGATCGGCGTCGGAGAGAAATCCCTGGCGATAGCCGATCAGCATCGCCCGTTCGAGCATGTCGCCGTTTCCATAGGGGGACCAGGCGTCGCGGATATTGTCGGAGCCGGCGAAGACTCTGACTCCGGCCGCGACGAGGCGCTTGATCGGCGGCATCGGGACAGGCCCAGGGCCATTGGTCATGATCGCGACATCGGCCCGCGCCAACGCTTCGGCGGTGCGGCCGAATTCCTTCTCGTCCACATCGCCGAGGGCAAAAGCATGGCTGACCGCCACGCGGCCCTCCAGCCCAAGCGCGGCGGCGCGCGTCGCGATCTGGCGAAGCTCGAAACAGCCGAGCGGCCCGGGATCGTGGAGATGGATGTCGAGACCGACGCCGTGACGCTCGGCGATTGAAAATATCGCGTCGAGATGGCCATTGACGTCGTCGTCGATCCCCGCCGGATCGAGGCCGCCGACAAGATCGGCCCCATCGCGGATCGCCTGGTCCAGCAGGTCTTCGACGCCGGGATCGACCATGATTCCGCTTTGCGGAAATGCGACGATCTGGATGTCTATCAGGTCCTGAGCCGCTTCGCGCGCGCCAATGAGCGCGTGAAGGCCGGAAAGGCGGACCTCGCTGTCGATATCGACATGGCTCCGCACCGCGGCCGTACCATAACCCACGACCTGCCGGATCAGATGGCGAGCGCGCTCTTCGACGGGATGGGCGAGATCGCGCCTCATCTCCTTTTCTCGCGCGATGCGTTCGGCGACCGTCTCGCCGCGCAGATGCGGTTGGAACGGCCGGCCAAGGAGCGTCTTGTCGAGATGGATATGTCCGTCGACGAAAGCGGCGACGAGAAGCGCGCCGGCCAAATCGATCCGCTCCTCGCCTTCGCGCGCATGAAGACCCGGAGCCGCGATCTCGGCGATGCGGCCGGCCGCGAGCCGAAGATCGGCGCGCCTGCCGTCGGCGAGGATCGCATTGGCGAGAAGGATATTGGTCACGCGATCAGCTTGACCCGGCGGGCCGCGACCACCTGATAGAGACGATCGCCGTAGGTCCGCCATTCTTCGCGCGCCGAAAAGGTAAGGCTCAGGTCATGCTCGTCGTCGGATTTCACCGCCGCCGCGGCGATTTCCGGCCAGTCCGGCAAGGGGTCCTGACGCCACGCTTCCAACGTTTGCGCATCGGGTAGGCCCGGGAACCCGATCTTGGGATAGAGCGCCGCGATCGACTGCCAGAAATAGCGCAGCGCCATGGCGGGATCTGGCGTGACCGGCGCGATCAGCCGCAGCCAATGGCACCCCGTTAGGGCGTGCAGCGCGCAGAAATCCATGGTTCCTGCATAAAGCGCGAGCGAGGATTTCCGGGCGCGTTGGAAAGTGTCAGGTCCGATCCGAAGCCAGTCGACGATGGGAGCGAATTCGGGCTTCTCGGCCACCGCTCGCATGAAATGCCAGAGCAGGTCGCGCTCCGGCGCGACATCCCGGTAGGCCTCAACGGGCCGCATCCTGATGAGAACCTCGACGGGCTCGTCGGTTACCGGCGGCGCGCCGCTCGCCCGCCCAAGCTCGAGATAGGTCGCCGCCCAATAGCCGAGCGCGGTCGCAATTTCCCCCTGGTCTTCGCGCATGACGCCATAGGCGAGACGCATCAGCCCATGCGTGGCGCTGGCGGCGAGGCCCGGCAGAAGGCTCGGCAGGTAGGCTGCGATCGCGCCGGGCGCGCCGAGCCGGGCGACTTCGCCGTCGAAAAACGCCCGATAGTCGCTCTCCCGCTCGCGGGCGCCTAAGCCCGCCGTCCACTTCTCCCGTTCGATCGGGGCGAACGGCGGCGGCGGCGGATGCAGATGGTTTGTTTCCTTATAGGTCGCAAAATACTCGATGAGTCTCTCGTCCGATCCGCCCAGCCGGTGCATGGCGACCAGAACCATCGGCAGATGATTGGCGAGATAGATTGGAAATTCCGCGCTGAATTTGCGCCCCTCGACGAGGAGGCCTTCAAGCACGGTCTCGTCGCGGGTACGATCGCGAAGGTCGGAACGGAGCGCCACCGACATATTTGCCTCCATCAAAGACCGCGCCTCCATCAAAGACCGAGAGTCAAAAGCGCCAAAAGAGCATCCTCGCCGCTAGTCGGGCGACGCGCCAGGTGAAGTCCTCCCCGGTCTTCCCACAGTCCTGCGACAGTCCTTTGGGGGCCGAGCGAACAAAAAGAGACGCGGCGCGCGAACACCGGCGGCCCGATCCGGAATAAAACAGCACATCGGCGTCGGTTAATTCGGCTAAGCCTCTGCGCAACCATGTAGACATCGCCCAGGAAACGCGCCATCTTAATCTTTAGAGCGTGCATTTTATGCACGATCCTACGCTTTGCCAACTCTCGCGAAAGTAGGAGAAGTCGATGAGAACGCGTCGGATGTTGGGGATCGTCGCAGCGATTTCGCTCGCCGCCCTGGCGCAAGCGAGCGCCGCGGACAAGCCCTATGACGGCGTCACTTTGACGCTCGCCTCGCAAAACGATCAGTTCGCCACGGTGATGGCGGATCTGGCGCCCAAGTTCAAAGAGGCGACCGGCATCACGGTCAAAGTCGACATCCTGAACTATCCTGAGCTCCTATCCAAGGTGACGGCTGATTTCGTCGGCCACACCAAGGGCTATGATCTTGCGACGATGGACATCGTCTGGGCCGGACAATTCGCCGAAGGCGGCTACACGGTCGAGCTCGGCGATTGGATCAAGCGCGACGCCGCCGAGATCAAGCCGGACGACATCTATCCCGTGCTGATGACGGCGCTGGGCAATTTCAAGGGCAAGCAGGTCGCCTTCCCCTTCGCGGGTTACGCCAATGTCCTGGCCTATCGTACCGACCTCTATCAAGCCGCTGGATTGAAGGCGCCCGAGACCATGGAGGACATGGTCGCCAACGCTTACAAACTCACCAACCCGCCGAATCACTACGGCTTCGTCGCCAATGGCCAGAAGGGTCCGGCGGTGGCGCAGGATTGGATGCAGTACAACAACGAAATGGGCGGTTCGATCCTCGGCGCCGACGGCAAGCCGGCGCTGAACTCCGTGGCGAATATCAAGAGTCTCGAAGTCTACAAGAACCTCTTCGACAAGACCGCGCCGCCCGGCGCCGCCGACTACGATTGGGGCGGCCGCGAAGACGCTTTCCGCCAGGGCCTCGCCGCGCAAATGCAGACCTGGTCGATCGGCGCGCCTGGCTATTCCGATCCGGAAAAGTCCAAGGTCGTCGGCAAAGTGGCGATCACCGTCGCGCCGCCCGGCAAGGGCCTGCCCAAGAAATATGGCGTCGGCGGCTGGGGCATGTCGATCAACGCCGATGTTGATCAAAAGCACAAGGAGGCGGCCTGGCTCTGGATCAAATGGCTCACCAGCCCAGCCGTCCATAAGGAGTTCAACCTCATGGGCGCCGGCAGCTATTTGCGGATCAGCGAAACGCATGATCCCGAACTCGTCGCAAAATTCCCGTTCCTTCCGGTCATCGACGAGGTGTTCAAGAATGGCGACGGCGAATACCGCCCCCGCATTCCGCAATATCCGCAGATTCAGGATCTTCTCGGCACGGCTGTCAACGCCGTGCTGGTCGGCCACGCCGATCCGAAGAAGGCGCTTGACCAGGCCCAGGACGAAGCAGTGAAACTGTTCTAGAAAGCCAAGGATAGGTCTGCGATTGGCCATCTCTGAAACGCGCGGGGACAAGAGCGGCGGCCGGACCTCAGGTCCGGCCGTCGTCGTTCACGCCCGGCCCTGGCTGACCTATCATCGCCGGCGACAGGGCTTCCTCGTCCTCCTTGGCGCGCCGGCGTTGATTTATGTGCTGGTCATCGCCGTCTGGCCGCTCGCGCGAGGCGTCGGCTACAGCTTTTACGATTACAGCCTGCTGAGGCCCGGTCGTACCGCCTTCATCGGCCTCGCCAATTACAGCGCGTTTTGGGCGAACGAAGCGGCGCGCAACTCGATCGAGACGACAGCTCTCTTCACCCTCGCCGCGGTGACGCTGGAATTTTCCTTTGGCCTTTGTCTTGCCCTGCTTCTTTGGCGCGACAGCGCCTTCCGGCGCGCCTGCCTGGCGCTGCTGCTCATTCCGGTGACGGTGACGCCGATCGCGGTCGGTCTCATTTTCCGCGCTCTCCTCGCCCCTGACTACGGCCTCATCGGCTATTATCTCGCCGCCTGGGGCCTCTCCAGCCCGCACGGCCTGCTTGGCGATCCGGCGACGGCGCTCGGAACGCTCGTCATCGTCGACGCCTGGGAATGGACGCCTTTCATGGCGTTGATCCTGCTCGCCGGTCTCAAGTCCCTGCCGACGGACATATTGGAGGCGGCGGAGGCCGACGGCGCGACGCCCCTTCAGCGCTTTCGCCTGGTTATTCTGCCGATGCTTTTGCCGGCCGTCTTTCTTGCTTTGGTGCTCCGCACGATGGACGCGTTCCGCATCTTCGACATCATCTTCTCGACCACCAACGGCGGACCCGCCGACGCGACGGACGTGTTGATGATCTATGCGGTCAAACAGGGCCTCGAATTCTTCAACATCGGCTTCGCCTCGGCGATCGCCAACCTGATGATCGCCTGCATCGCGGTCTTCTCGGCCGCCTTCATCGTGCTCGTGCGCCGGGCCGACAGGCGGGCCAACGAACTATGAGCCGGCGCCCTTCCGCCCAGGCATTGGCCGTCGAGAGAGGCGCGCTCGTCGCCATCGTCGCGGTCTTCCTCGCGCCGGTCGCCTGGATGATCGCGACCGCCTACAAGCCGCCGCGCGACATATTCAGCATTCCCCCGACGCTCGCCTTCACGCCTACATTGACGAATTTCGCCAATGTTTTTCGTTATTTCGATCTCGCCCGTCTGATCGAAAGCAGCTTGATCATCAGCCTCGGCGCGGCGATCTTGTCGCTCGCCATCGGCGTTCCGGCCGGCTACGCGCTGGCGCGGGCGCGGACCAGATGGGCGATCGGCGTCGCTTATTTCTTTCTCGCCGTGCGCACCGTCCCGCCAGTCGCGACTTTGCTGCCCTTTTATCTGATGATGCGCGACGTCGGGCTGCTCGGCGGCTGGTGGTCGGTGATCCTGATCGACGCGACGCTCAACACCGCCTTCGTCGTCTGGATGATGTTCTCCTACTTCCGCGGCCTGCCGAGAGAGGTGGAGGAGGCCGCGCTGACGGATGGATGCACCCTGCCCGGCTGCTTCCTCCGTGTCGCGCTGCCGTTGGTGAGACCCGGCATCGTGGCGAGCGCCCTGCTCTGCGTGATGTTCGCGTGGAACGATTTTCTCTATTCCTCCTTTCTTACGCGCGCGGAGAGCAAGCCGATTTCGGTCGCCCTTCTGACCGCCTACGGCACCAAGGACATTTCCTGGGGCACCTTAGGGGCGCTGGCCCATTTCTCGACCATTCCGATCGTTCTGATCGCGCTTCTGCTCAATCGTTATTTCGTTCAAGGCCTGACCCGCGGCGTTCACTGATCGGCTGAGGGCTGCGAATATGCGCGAGAAGAATTCGCGCTCAAGGACGGCCGATTGCTCATCCTCCCCCGCTCCGGTTCGCCGCGCAGGGGGGACATAAGGACCTCGCTCTGGCCACCCGCACGCCGCAAGCCGCAAGCCAACGCGCCGAAAAAGGAACCAGCAAACTGGATCACCGCGTGCGATGGCCGATCGCCGCTCCGTTCGCCGGGTCGAAGAAATGCGCGCGTTCGAGGTCGATTGCGATCGGCACATGATCGCCGACGCGGATCGCGGCCGAGCCGCTATAGGCGACCCGCATCCGGCCGCGCATAAAACGGCGCCCGGAGGACTGCGCGTCGCTCTCCTCGGCCGCCCCGGCGAGGCGAGGCGGCGCGGCGTCGATATCGAAATGGGCGAGCAGCGACGCGCCGAGATCTTCGACGATCGCCGCCGTCCCGGCAAGCGTCCCAATGGGGACGTCGCCCTCGGTAAGAAGGTCGAGCGCCTCAGGGCGAAGACCAACGACAATCGTCTTGTCGACGTAGCCCGCGATGGCGGCTTTGCGTTCGATCAGCCGCCGCGGCAAGGGCAATAGCGTCCCGCCAAGCGCCACGGCCAGGCCGATTTCGCTGGAAAGAACCTTTCCCTCGACAAGGTTGATGGCGGGCGATCCCATGAAACCAGCGACGAAAAGGTTCGCGGGCTCGTGATAGAGAGCGCGTGGCGAGGCAAGCTGCTGCAAGACGCCCTGATTCATCACGGCGACGCGATCGCCCATGGTCATCGCCTCGATTTGGTCATGCGTCACATAGATCGTCGTCACGCCCGTCATCTTTTGAATCCGCGCGATCTCGACGCGCATTTGAACGCGAAGCCGCGCATCGAGGTTGGACAAGGGCTCATCCATCAGAAAGGCCTGCGGCTCGCGCACGATGGCGCGGCCCATGGCCACGCGCTGGCGCTGGCCGCCGGAGAGTTGAGCCGGCTTGCGATCGAGATAGGGAGACAGTTCGAGAGTCTCGGCGGCGGCCTTGACCTTGGCGGCGATCTCCTCTCTGGCGGCGCCGCGTACTTTCAGGCCGAAGCCGATATTGTCGGCGACGGTCAGGTGCGGATAGAGGGCGTAGCTCTGGAAGATCATCGCAATGTTGCGATCGCGCGGCGAAAGATCGTTGGCGACGGCGCCGCCGACCAGGATCCGGCCTTCGCTGATGTCTTCGAGGCCGGCGACCATTCTCAGCGCAGTGGATTTTCCACAACCCGAAGGCCCGACCAGTACGAGGAATTCGCCGTCTTCGACAGTCAGATCAAGCGAACGTATCGCCTGAAACCCATCAGGATATCGCTTGCTGACATTTTCGAAGACAACCTGCGCCATTGCTCGTGCGGCCAGTGAAATGATTTTGCGACCTCGCATCGCGAGGTCCATTGGGATGTTAGCGTAGGATCGCCATCGAAGCGACCTCGTCGCGTTCGCCCCAGCCGGCGCGAAGTATTTTGAAACAACGAAAGCGCGGGGGATCGCGACAAGGACGAGGGGGATCGCCTGATCCTTTTACGCTTCGGAGCGGGCCGACCGCGAAAGCCGGCTCCGTCGCGCTCGAAGAGCGGCGGCCAACCACGGCGCGCCGAGCGCGGCGCTCCAGCGATCGTCGACCAACGCCTGCCGGCGCGACGACGGCAGCTCCGCCCCTCCGTGGCGCCGCCGTGGTCCAACAGGAGCCGGATCGAAGCCCTGCGGCGATAAGGCGCGAGCCACCTCGATCGGCGCCAGGAAAATCGGCGCTCATTGCACCCCATCACGGCCGCCGGCCGGTCGCCGGGCGTCATTTCGCGCCGGCGCCGCGCTTCTTGTGCGGGCGACGGCCGGAATTTGCGCGAATTCGAGCCAATGTCGTTTATGAGCACATCGATGTCGGATTTGGAAAAGTGGGCCGACAGGCGTTGCGCATGATGGCTTTTGAAGGGTCCAGCGGGCGCACAACGGCTCGTCTTGGCTGTTAGGGGGCGAAACGCGATCCGGCCGGGGAGATGAGCCTTCGAAGAAAGGCTCGACGGCCCTCCAAAATTCGCTCCGCAAATCCATTGCGCTTATCAAGCGGCCGTTGATAATGCGCAATATCAGGGGCCTCAAAGGAACGACGCTCGCGCAGTCGTAGCGTTAAGGGAGAGCATAAGCATGAGCGACACACAGCTAAAGCCGCAGGGCGCACCCGGATTAATCGTCGACCGTCGCCAATTGATGGCCGGCGCCGCGGCTCTCGGCCTCGGCTTCGGTCTCGAGGCGCCGTCGGCCTTCGCTGACGAGACGCCGAAGAAGGGCGGCACGTTGAAGCTCGGCATGGAGGGCGGCAGCGCCTCCGACAGCCTGGACCCGCGCACCTACGCCGACTCGATTCCGATTTCCTACGGCTGGCAGATCTGCAACGGCCTCGTCGAAGTCGACGCCAAGGGCGACGCCGTCGGCGAACTCGCCGAGAGCTTCGAAGCCAAGCCCGGTGCGACAAGCTGGATCTTCAACATCCGCAAAGGCGTCACCTTCGGCTCCGGCAAGACGCTCGACGCCGACGACGTCATCTATTCGCTTAACCTGCACCGCGGCGAAACGAAGTCCGGCGCCAAGGATCTGCTCAGCGGCATCTCCGACATCAAGAAGCTGACCCCCAACCAGATCGAGATCACGCTGAAGAGCGGCGACGCCAGCCTTCCCTATGTCTTCGCCGACTATCACATCCTGATCGTACCAAATGGCTTCTCCGACTTTTCGAAACTCGATGGAACGGGCGCTTTCGCCCTCGAGAGCTTCGAGCCGGGCGTGCGCGTGATCACCAAGAACCGGGGCAACTACTGGAAGCCCGGCCGCGGCAATTTCGACAGCGTCGAATTGCGTTACATCCCCGACGCGGCGGCGCGCGTCCAGGCGCTGATCTCCGGCCAGATCGACGGGGGCAATCGCCTCGACGCCAAGACCGTCTCTTTCGTGATGAAGTCGCCAAACGTGAATGTCGTGCGCACCAAGGGCACCGGCAATCGCTTCGCATTCGTCGCGCTCTGCGACGCCGATCCCTATACGAGCAACGACATCCGCCTCGCCCTCAAATACGGCATCGATCGGCAGAAGATCGTCGACACCGTGTACAAGGGCTTTGCGACTGTCGGCAACGACACGACGGTGCCGCCGTCGATGAAATATTTCGCCAAGGACATTCCTCAGCGTCCTTACGATCCGGACAAGGCGGCGTTCCATTTCAAGAAGGCCGGCATGGCCAACGCCACGATGGAGCTGCAAGTCTCCGAAGGCGCGTTCTCCGGCGCCACCGATTCGGCGGTCCTCTACCAGGAGGCCATGAAAAAGGCGGGGCTCGACCTCCAGGTCAAGCGCGTCTCGGGCGACGGCTACTGGGACAATGTCTGGCTCAAGGCCCCGTTCTGCGCCGTCTATTGGGGCGGTCGTCCGACCGCGGACAACCAGCTCTCCCAGACCTTCCTTTCGACCGCGAACTGGAACGACACGCATTGGCGCCAGCCGGGCTTCGACAAGCTCATCATCGAGGCGCGCGCCGAACTGGACGAGGCCAAGCGCACGCAGATGTATGCCGAAGCCCAGAAGATGATCGTCGACGACGGCGGCATGGTCTGCTTCGCCATCGGCGACTATCTCGACGGCTACGGCAAGAAGGTTAAAGGGGCCGCGCCCCATCCCCATTACGACATGTGCGATCAGCGCATTGCCGAAAAGGGCTGGTTCGCGTGATCTTGTCGCCGCGTTCCGCGCAATATTGAAAGGGCGCCCGTGCTACGACTCGTCGCAACACGGGCGGTTCTTGGCCTCGTCACACTTTTCGCTGTCTCGGTGCTGATTTTCATCTGCACCCAGATCCTGCCAGGCGACGTCGCCGCCGCCGTCCTTGGTCAGCAGGCGACGCCGGACGCTTTGAAAGTGTTCCGGGCCGAACTGGGCCTCGATAAGCCCGCCTACGTCAGATATTTCGCTTGGCTCCTCGGCATTTTGCACGGCGATTTCGGCCGCGCGTTGACCAATCAACGCGACATTGTCGAAGAACTGCTGCCGAGGTTCCTCAATACATTGTTCCTTGCCGGTTACGCCGCGATCATCTCGGTCCCGGTGTCGGTCGCCCTCGGCATCATGTCGGCGATCCGCGAAGGCCGGCTTTCCGATCGCGTCGCAAATGTTCTGACGCTCATCGCCATTTCAGTTCCGGAATTTTTCGTCGGCTATGTCCTGATCATCATTTTCGCCATCTACTTCGGCTGGTTTCCCTCGCTGGCGACCGTCTTTCCGGGAATGGGGATCGGCGAGCGCTTCTATGTCGCGACTTTGCCAGCCCTGACGCTGACGCTGGTGGTGCTGGCCCATATGCTGCGGATGACCCGCAACACCGTTCTGTCAATCATGTCGACCCCCTATATTGAAATGGCCTTTTTGAAGGGGTTGTCGCGTACGCGCGTCGTCTCCCGGCACGCGCTGCCCAATGCGGCCGGACCGATCATCTCGGTGGTCGCGCTCGATCTCGCCTATCTTGTGGTCGGCGTCGTGGTGGTCGAGAACGTCTTCGTCTATCCCGGCGTCGGCCAATATATGGTCGACGCCGTCGCCAAGCGCGACGTGCCGGTTATCCAGGCCTGCGGCCTGGTATTCGCCGCCGTTTTCGTCATTTTGAACACGCTCGCCGATATTCTCGCGATTTTGTTCAATCCCCGCCTTCGGCGTCGACGATAAGGGGCGCCATGATCATCTTTGGACATCGAGCGCCGCCGACTGCCCAGATCGGGCTCGCCATCGTCGCCATCTACTTGTTTGTCGCCGTCTTTGGACCTTGGTTTGCGCCCTATGGTCAGTCGCAGTCGGTCGGCGATACCTGGGCCCCGGTGTCGGCACAGATGTGGCTCGGCGCCGACCAGATCGGCCGCGACATGCTCACCCGCCTGATCTATGGCGCGCGAACGACGATCGGGATCGCGGCGGCGACGACCCTGTTGTCCTTCTTTATCGGAATAACCCTCGGATTCACCGCCGCGGTCGCGGCCCCCTGGATCGATATGTTCCTCTCGCGCCTGGTCGACGTCATCCTTTCGATCCCGCAATTGATCCTGGGATTGATCATTCTCGGCGTCTTCGGCTCCTCGATTCCGGTTCTCATCGTCACGATCGCCTTGTTGGATTCGACGCGCGTCTTCCGCCTCGCCCGCGCGCTCGGCAAGAATCTCGTCGTGCTCGAATTCGTCGAGGCGGCGCGGCTGCGCGGCGAAGGCCTGTGGTGGATCATCAGCCGAGAGATATTCCCCAACGCCGCCGCCCCGCTGATCTCGGAATTCGGTCTGAGGTTTTGCTTCAACTTCCTCTTTGTGGCGGCGTTGAGCTTTTTGGGGATCGGCGTCCAGCCTCCTTATGCGGACTGGGGCGGCATGGTCCGCGAGAACGCAGCCGCGATCAATTTCGGTCTCTTCGCGCCGCTTTACCCGGCCTTTGCGATCGCGACGCTGACGGTCGGTGTCAATCTCGTCGTCGACTGGCTGCTGTCGATCGACGCAAGGCCCTCCGGCGCGCAAGCGGAAATGTAAGGATATCGCCTCGATGAACGACGATTTCGTACTTCATTTGGAGGGACTCCAAGTCGAGACAATAGGGGGCGCCGTGCTCGTCGATCGCGTCGATGCGACGTTGAGGCGCGGTGAAATCCTCGGCCTGATCGGCGAATCCGGCGCCGGGAAATCGACAATCGGCCTCGCCGCCATGGCCTATGCGCGCGCCGGCTGCCGCATCACCGGCGGCGCCATCACCATCAACGGAACGAATCTCCGCGCGAGCACCGCCCTGCAAAGGCGCAATTTCCGCGGCAAGAGCATCGCCTATATCGCCCAGAGCGCCGCCGCCTCTTTCAATCCGGCGATGACGCTGATGGATCAGGTTTGCGAGGCGCCGGTCACGCACGGCGTGATGAACCGGCCGCAGGCCGAGGCCTATGCGCGGCGGCTGTTCCGAACGCTGCAATTGCCCGACCCCGACAATTTCGGCGACCGCTATCCGCATGAGGCGTCGGGCGGCCAGCTCCAGCGCGCCATGGCCGCCATGGCGATGAGCTGCCGCCCAGACATTATCGTGCTCGACGAGCCGACGACGGCGCTGGACGTGACGACCCAGATCGAGGTTCTGGCGCTGCTGCGCGACCTGATCCGCGAATTCGGCACGGCGGGCCTCTATATCACTCACGATCTCGCAGTGGTCGCGCAGATCGCCAACCGGATCATGGTGCTGCGGCACGGCAAGATGGTCGAGATCGGCGATGCGCGTCAGGTGCTGGAGCAACCCGTCACGCCCTACGCCACGGCGCTCGTCAATGAGCGGCGGGCGGCCGAAAGCCTCGCGCTGATCGATCCGCCGCAGGGCGCGAAGCTTGTCCTGAGCATCAAAGACGTCGAGGCCGGCTATCTGGCGGGCCACCCGATCGTCAAGAACATCAATCTGTCGATCGCGCGCGGCGAGACGCTCGCCGTCGTCGGCGAATCCGGCTCCGGCAAGAGTTCGCTCGCGCGCGTCGTGGTCGGATTGCTGCCGCGATGGACCGGCGATGTGAAGCTAAGCGGCGAGACCTTGCCGCCCGCCCTTGCGCCGCGCCCGCGCGAGACCCTGCGCCGCCTGCAAATGGTGCATCA